>CAYZNO010000073.1:385-4716 GCA_964479685.1 uncultured Gammaproteobacteria bacterium | reverse complement strand
TGCTCGACCACCAGACGCGTCTCGTCAGTGCGCTTGCTCTTGGGAACGCGCTTGCCCACCCGGAAAACGAACTCCGGAACATCGGCATAGACGTTCTGGTCGAGCTCCTTCAGAATCTTGCGGAGCAGGGCCGCTTCCTTGCGGGCCTTCTTGCCCTCTTCCGTGTCGTAACAGTCGACTTGAACGAGATGCATCTGGGTTCTGATCTCCTGACGGAGCGTGAGTCGCTGCGTAAGGCAAGGACACAAGCGCATCCCCATTCCCGGCATATTTACCCTCCTTGCTGCCGAAAGGCAACTCTAGATTTAATCATATCATAAATAAATTGTCAAGGCTTATTTACAAAACCACCATTTTTATATAAACTTAATCAGTATGGCCACGGTTGATGATTTAATACAACGCATCAAATCTTACGCGCCGAATTCCGATACGGATTTGGTCCGCCTGGCTTTTGATTACGCAAAAAAAGCGCACAGCGGACAAAAGCGGCTTTCCGGCGAACCGTATATTAATCACCCGCTTGCCACCGCTATGAATCTGGCCGAAATGAAACTGCACCAGGATATTATTATCGCCGGCCTCCTGCACGATATTCCCGAAGACACCCATCCGGAAAATCCGGAGATAGCGCTGCGGGAAATAAAACATAATTTCGGCGAAGAAGTCGCTTTCATGGTCCGCGGGATTACCAAACTCGGAAAAATAAAATACCGCGGCATGGAACGGTATTTGGAAAATCTGCGCAAGATGTTTGTCGCCATGGCCGAAGATGTCCGGGTTGTTTTCATCAAATTCGCCGACCGGCTGCATAATTTGGAAACGCTCGGCGCCCAACCGCCGGCAAAACAAAAACGGATTGCCATGGAAACCATGGAAATCTACGCCCCGATCGCTAACCGCCTGGGCATGTTTGATATCAAGGGCCGGCTTGAAGATTTGTCTTTCGAGTATCTTTACCCCAAAGATTTTGAAGAACTGAAAAAGGAAGTTACTCCCCGCTTCCGGACCAAGGAAGATTATTTGAAAAAAATCAGGGTAAAGCTTTTAAAAACTCTGTCAACTTTTTCCCTGGGCGCGCCCGGAGAAAAAGGCGAACCGCAACGGATTAAAGTTTATTCAATCCACGGCCGGACAAAACGCCTTTGGAGCATTTACCAAAAACTCCAGAGAAAAGGCTATGAAGATATTTCAAAAATATACGATATCGTCGCTCTTCGCGTTATTGTCGAAACCGTAGCCGAGTGCTACACGATCCTTGGAATCATCCATCAGATCTGGAAACCGCTCAAAGGCCGGATTAAGGATTACATCGCCCAGTCAAAACCCAACGGCTATCAGTCGCTCCATACGACGGTTTTTTGCGACGAAGGGGAAATTGTCGAATTCCAGATCAGAACCAAAAAAATGCATGACGAAGCCGAATACGGTATTGCCGCCCACTGGTATTACGACGAAGGCGGATCAAAACCGATCAACCGCGAGGTAAAATGGGTCAAGGAACTTACGAAGTGGAAAAAAGAATTTGAAGAAAACCAGAGATACTTGGAATCCTTGAAAATAGATGTTTTTCAAAACCGAATTTTCGTTTTCACGCCCAAGGGCGACGTTATTGACCTTCCGGAAGAAGCCACGCCGGTTGATTTCGCCTATACCTTGCACACCGAGCTTGGCGACAAATGCATGGGGGCAAAAATAAACGAACAAATGGCCAAACTTGATACAAAATTGCATTCCGGTGACGTGGTGGAAATCGTTATTGATAAAAACCGGAAAGTCCCTTCTCCCGACTGGCTGAAATTCGTAAAAACAAACGTTGCCAAACACAAAATAAAAAGCCGGATTAAAAACGGGCGAAGATAGAATCTTGAAACCTGAAGCCTGTAACCTGAAACTCGAACGAATACAAAAGAACGTGTCTTTTAAGAAAAGACACGCTCTTTAAGTTATAAGTTACACGCTACAAGCTGCACGATTATTTTTTGGCTATTTTTTTCACCAGATTGTCAAGTTCCTCGTCGCTGTAAAAATGAATTCTGATTTCGCCGGCCTGTCCTCTTTTTTTTATTTCCACCTTTGTCCCAAGAGCGCTCCGGAGGGTTTCTTCCTTGGCCGAGACGGCCGGATTGACGGCGGAGACTTTGATGCCCCTGGCTCTTTTCACCGCGCCTTCGGCTTCGCGTGAGGTCATTTCATTTTTCAAAATTTTGCTGAAATATTTCAACTGGGCTTTTTCGCTATCTAAACCAAGCAAGGTTCTGGCGTGGCTTCCGGTAAGTTTGCCGCTCCGCAGGGCTTTTTGCACTTCTTCCGGCAGAGTCAGAAGCCTCAAAGTATTGGCCACGGCCGGACGGCTCCGCCCGACCCGACGCGCCACTTCCTCTTGTGTAAGACTAAATTCATCCATCAATTGATGGAAGGCGCGAGCCTCTTCAATCGGATTCAAATCTTTGCGCTGGATATTTTCAATCAAAGCCAATTCCAGTTTTTCTTGGTCGCGGACGGTCCGTAAAATCGCCGGGACGGTTTTCATGTTTAACATCTTGGCCGCCCGAAGCCGCCGCTCGCCGGCAATCAGTTCGTAATTTTCGCCGTCTAATTTTGAAACAACCAGCGGCTGGAGAATGCCGTGCTCTTTAATTGAATTGATTAAATCTTCCAATTCCTGATAATCAAAATTTTCCCGCGGCTGTTTCGGATTGGGCTTGATGCTCGTTGTCGGGATGTCCGCCAGCCGGACACTGGCCGGATTTTCACCCGCGACGGTAAAAGCTTGGATTATTTTTCTCGGAGGAATCAGGGAGTTCAATCCCCTCCCCAGACCATAGGGCATAAAATTATAAATCCTAATGACTAATAACTAATTTTTAATTCTGTATTCCAGTAGTTCCCTGGCCAATCTTTCGTAAGCGTGAGCTCCTTTGCTTTTCGCGTCATACTGCAAAATAGAAAGGCCGTGCGACGGGGCTTCGGCCAGACGGATATTTCTCGGAATAACTGAACGAAAAATTTTATTGGGAAAATATTTGTAAAGTTCGTTCAAGATAGCGTCCGACAGCCCGACCCGGCTGTCATACATGGTAATCGCCGCACCAAGAATTTTCAAATCAGGTTTTAACCCTTCCTGAACTAATTTTATTGTTTCCAAAAGTTGTCCTAACCCTTCGAGCGCGTAATACTCGGCCTGGACCGGAATAAAAACCTGATCGGCGGCCACGAGGCTATTGATTGTTAAAAGACCAAGTGACGGCGGACAATCGATCAAAATATAATCAAAATCGTTTCTCACCCCAAGTAGAGTTTCGTAAAGTTTGTATTCGCGGCGGTCAACATTTACCAGTTCAACGTTGGCGCCGGCCAAGGGCAGTGTCGCCGGAGCGACCCGATAACCTTGGACAGCAGTGCTTAAAATAACATCACGAAAAACGGCGTCCCCGGCCAAAGCCTCGTAAACCCCTTTTGTGAGCGTCCGATGATCAATGCCAAGACCCGAAGTAGCGTTAGCCTGCGGGTCCATATCGACCAGCAAAACGAATTTTCCGAGGTGCGCCAAATAGGCGCCGAGATTTACGGCCGTAGTGGTTTTCCCTACCCCGCCTTTCTGATTAACTATAGCTATGATTTGTGCCATAAAAGTTCGCCCCTCTCCCGCCTCGCTACAAGTATAGGCCATCTTGAGCCAAAACATCTTAAAATTAAAGTGATGCCCTCGCCCTGCGTTTCAAAATTCATAAACAGAAACTTGTAATGGGGTGGTTGACAATACCAATAATTTGCGCCATACTAATTTATACGCACTATAAGTTAATTTAGTATAGCATTTTCTTGCTTTTTTGGCAAGGTTGCTGTAAAATAAGGGTAAATTAATGAAACAAACGGCGCATTATCAAAGGGGCGAGTGGCGGAATAGGCAGACGCGCACGACTCAAAATCGTGTGGGAGTAATCCCATGAGGGTTCGATTCCCTCCCCGCCCATATTGCTAGTTCTGATTTGCAAAAATTAAAAATCGCATTCCCGCAAGGGATTATGGGTTTGAAGAACCCATCCACCGCAAGGCTTCTATGGCACGAGGCTGGCGCCGAGGAGCTTTCAACTCCCACCATCGGCACCATAGCTCTTGCCAAAAGACAAAATTTGATTTATTATTACCAGTAATCCCAATTTTATAATAGCGGGGTGGACCCCGTACAAAGTTTAGGTCCATTCCCGTATCCGGCAAAGCTATAATAAAAAACAAAATAGTTTACGCAGCACATCAAAACACCTTTACTTTGTAGCGGGGTGGACCCCGTACAAAGTTTAGGTCCATTCCCGTATCCGGCAAAGCTA
>CAYZNO010000073.1:0-285 GCA_964479685.1 uncultured Gammaproteobacteria bacterium | reverse complement strand
AAACAAAATAGTTTACGCAGCACATCAAAACACCTTTACTTTGTAGCGGGGTGGAGAAGTAGCATCTCGCCTGGCCCATAACCAGGAGACCGCCGGTGCAAATCCGGCCCCCGCAACCAAACCAATTACGCAGTTTACATAAACTACAAATCAGCAGTAGGCCTGGGTAGCTCAGTTGGTTAGAGCGAGGGACTCATAAGCCCTAGGTCGTCGGTTCGATCCCGACCCCAGGCACCAAAGTTATGCTTTTATCAATTCATGCCGCCACAGGAGCCTTAATCGGCC
>CAYZNO010000072.1:0-4722 GCA_964479685.1 uncultured Gammaproteobacteria bacterium | reverse complement strand
CCCTTAAGGTAAGGGGAGGTTGGGAAGGGTTATGAGCGATGAAATTTAGATCCACCATTCATAACTCCCCTTAATCCCCTCTTACCTTAAGAGGGGAAACTAAAAACCCCGCTTGTGCGGGGTTCATGAGATCCTTCTCCACTAGAGGCGGATCAGGATGACGCTTCGCGTTATTTAAATTTTAAGTGATAAACCCCGTCAAAATCGGCCGGCGGGGCGGTGAGAAATTCCGCCATTCTTTCCTTTAAAACTTTGCTCGGCCCGTCATCCGGATTCTCGGCTAAAATTTCCTCAAAAACTTTTTTTGCTCCGGCCCAGTCTTTTTTAAAATATAATTCAAATCCCTGACCGAATTTTTCTATCAATTTCGCATAACTTTCCTTCTCCTCTGCGAAACCCAATACTTCATAAATTTTTACTCCCTGAATTTTTCCCTTGACGGCCACGCAATCAATTTGCCGCATGGCAAATTCGCTTTTGACCGCCTCGGCGGTCGATTCGGAAATAATTATACCGACGCCATAAAATTTTGTCAGGCCTTCAAGCCGCGAAGCGAGATTAACGTTATCGCCGATAACAGTATAATCAAAACGGTCGCGGGAACCGATATTCCCGACAACCGCTTCCCCGGTATTAAGGCCAATCCCGATTTTAATTTCAGGGTAATTTAATTTTTTCCATTCAACGTTGCATTCCCTAAGCCGATGCGCCATTAAAAGCGCCGTCCGGACCGCGAGCTTGGCGTGATTCTCCGAAGGAAGCGGCGCGCCCCAGAAAGCCATAATTGCGTCGCCGATAAATTTATCAACTACTCCACGATTTTCTAAAACGATCTCGGCCATCGCCGCGAGATATTTATTCAAAAGTCCGACGAGACTCTGCGCGTCCATTTTTTCCGAAACCGAAGTGAAACCGCGGATATCGGAAAAAAGAATCGTCAGAGTTTTTGTTTCTCCGCCAAGTTTAACTTTTTCCGGATGAGATAAAAGTTCGTCAACCACCTCGCGCGCCACGTAAAGAGAGAAATATTTTCTTAATTTATTTTTTTCTTCCCTGATCAGAAGATAGCGCAAAACAACTCCGAGGCCATAGGCCAAAATGAGAACCAGGAGCGGATAGAAAATGGGTAAAATAATTCCTCGGCCAAAAAGAACAACCGCCACAATAAGATAGCCGACGGAATAAGGGAAAAACAGCGGAAGAGCAAAACGCAACTTTAAATAAGCAACCGAGCAAGCGGCAAACGCCGATAAAATCAACAAAATGAAAAATACCGTTCTCGCATTATTAACTTCAACAAGTGTTTTATTTCGCAAAATTGATTCAACAACATTAGCGTGGATTTCCACCCCGGAAACCGGGCGGCTGCCAGAGGACGGCGTAAAATATTCGTCATGAAGATCGGGCGCTTCCGCTCCAATCAAAACAATTTTGCCCCTGAATTGCTCCAGACTTCCTTCGTTACGCAAAACATCAATAAAAGAATATTTTTTAAAAGTGTTGGCCGGACCGAAAAAGAAAATTCTGGCCAGTCCGAATTCGTCTAGTCGAAAATCTTTACCATCAGAAGAAAAGTTCTGACCAAATTTTTCCGGTGTATCGATTTTGACTTTCCCGGCTGTTTCCAAAATTTTTAAAGCGAAGGAAGGAGAAATCCCACTCTCACCTCTTATAAAAAGAGGCGCCCGCCGGACGGTCCCGTCGACGTCGGCAATAAAGAGTGAGTGGCCGACCGCGTGATCTTTTGTTATTTCCGGCAAAGGAAAAAGGACGGAGCTAAAAATCGGAAAATTTCCTCTCTGGAGCGAAATCATCCCCTCGAACGGGAAAACCAAATTATCATATTTCTCAATATCTTCCAAAAATTTTTCGTCGTTAATTCCCTTTTCACTGAAGGTAACGTCATAACCGATTGCCGCCACTCCCGCCTCTTCCAATTTTTTAATCAATTCACCGTGGATGTCGCGCGGCCAGGGCCAAACACCAATTTCCTGGATAGAACGGTTATCTATACTCACAACTGCCACCTCGCCGGAAACCGGCTCGCGTAAAAATAGCCGGTCGCTCATTTCCAAGTCGACCCAATTGAAAATCCGAAAATAAAAAAACAAAAAAACCAAAAATGCCGTTCCAAGCGTTAAAGCCGAGGCCAAAATGAATTTGTTTATTTTTTTTGGATCATTAGAATTTTTCATTTTTTAATCCAACTATGCGGAGGCCTCCGAAATTTCGGAGGCCTCCTTTCCTAAAATAAATTATCTTCCGCCAGTTGGGTTGGTTTGGGACGTCGTCACTAAAATATTAACCAAAGCGCTGAAAGTCCCGTCGCCAGAAACATAAGAAGCCCTAACCGCCGCCGTGCCAGTCGGGCCGCTTGAATAGAATAAACTGGCTGATACATAACCCATCGGCCCGCCAGTCGCCGATTGACTAACCGTCCAAGTGACCTTTGAAGTAACATCTTCGCGCTTGCCGTCGCTCCAGACGGCCACAGCCGTCAGTTTACTAGAACCTTGAGACGGGATTGATTCCGGCAAGGCAGTAATTTCAAGACCAATAACCGCGGGCGGCGGAGGCGGAGGCGGACAGTCGGCGTCACAAACGCCTGAACCCTCGCCGATTTCGCAAATGCCATCGCCGCAAACCGGGCCCTGCGGCTGATTCGTGTTCGTGTTGGTATTAGTGTTGGCGTTAGTATTCGCGTTCGTATTTGTATTCGTATTGGTGTTTGTGTTTGTGTTGACATTCGTATCAAGGGGCTTAACAATCAGATCTTCGATCTTCGGCAAAATAATTTTTGCCTGAATTTTCTGGATACAGGCAATATCTTCCGGCGTAAAAATCTGACCAAGAAGTGTTTGGCGTTGGATTGATTCTTCTTGGGCTAGTCTACCTAAAATAGGGCTTGTGCCGGTTACCATCTTTTGCATCTCAAGCGATTTTGCCTGGATTTTAGTGAGGCAAATCCAATCTTCTTCGGTCAATTTCAAATACGGAAATTCCGATAGACTTCCCTCTGGTCCGCTTTTTAAAATCATTTTCAGCCAATCCGGCAAAAATCCGCCGGCTTCTATTTTCTGGTTTAAAAAGTCTAACTCTCTTTGCCCCAAAATCCCCAAATAATTTTTAGCAAATTCCCCGTCAGCGACGGTACTTTTCAAAATGACCGCCTGCATTTTCAAAAAATCCCGGTCGTAGTAACTAAGCCTGCTGCCAAGTTTTTTGCCGATATTATTGGGCAACGACTTTAAAATTTTGAGCGCTCCGTAATTATCACCTCGCTCGGCAAGATAGTGAGCGGCAAAAATTTTTCTCGCCGCGAAATTTTCTATTTTTTTCTGCTTGGCAGTTTTGTCAAAAGTCAAAAGTAAAGCGACTCTCTCGCCAAGCTGTCTAGCCGGAAAAAACCTTGAGCCGGGCAAGGGACCGATCTGGTTGAATAGCCGGTCTCTTTTTTCTTGCAGAAATTCCCTAAATTTTTTATCGGCTGAAAAATTATTTTTAAACCAGGCCCCGCCGCGTATTGCTTCGGAAATCTTTTCAATCTTCGCTTCCCGCAAATTTTTTATTTTTCCCAGATTGAACTTCAGCTCCTCGTCGGCCTGGAGCGTTTGCGCCGCTTCCGTTTCGCCGGCCTGTGTCAGGACGACGGAATTCTCAAGAACCGCGACATCAATATCGCCATTGATATTAGACATATTAAAAATCGTCCCACGGACGGTTGCGACAACTCCGCCCGATTCGACTTCAAAGTGAGCGTCGGGATGCAATAACTCCAAGAGCCGATTCCAGATCTGCCCGCTTTTCAGATTTAATTTTATTTTGGTCAGAAACGGCGTTTCCTCATCAATAAAACTTTCTTCGATTACAACTTCAGAATTATTATCCAACGTCACCTCGTTCGTATCGTATAACACGATCCTAGCCGATCCGGTTTCGTCGGTTTTTACCGTATCGCCAACTTTCAAATCTATCTCCCCTGTCAATTTTTTAAATTCTCCTTCTCCTGATTTTACAAAAACCCCGTCCCGATCGGGTACAACAACAACTTTAAGTTCGCCGATGTCGAGTGGCTTGGCATAGACATTTACCGCCCAGGCGGAAATTCCCCCGAAAATCAGAACTAAAATGACTAAAATGACAAAAAGTTTTTTCATACCCCATTAGAAGTCTGTTTTTCTTGGAAAAATTTGAATCCAAGTGTCAGACTCTTTTTTAAAAGATAAGCCTCGTTTTTATTAACAGAAAAATTTTAAAGAAAATTTTTCGTCGAAAACTTCTAACGGGGCATATATTTGTTTAATACAAAACGAACTCACAGAGCAAATCTTATCAAATTTTTACCCTTTTGACAATTCATCTCCGCTATCTGTCACTCCTGCGAAAGCGGGAGTCCGGACAAAAATACCCCCAACCTTAATTTTATTCATTACCTAACAGCAAGGCGCCATCGCGGAAAAGATAGATATCGGATTTCTAACTAAGTTAGAAATCCGATATCTATCAAAATTCTTCCTAACTGCTCAGACTTCACCTGCAACTCGCTTTCATGGCCTTTCACTTCTTTATGACATAAAAAATCCAACAGTACTTGTCGCTCCTAGAGCAACTTTCCTGCCGGCGTTCTACTACTCTCCTTCGGTCGCCGTAGCTTTACGCGAAAGGTATACAGTTAACACCATGGGGTGTCACTTGGTATAGTTAAGGGTAACACCTGTTAAC
>CAYZNO010000071.1:4139-4750 GCA_964479685.1 uncultured Gammaproteobacteria bacterium | reverse complement strand
GAAACAACCGCCTTCTCGTCCCCTCTTCGCGATGCTTGAAAAATCAAACGCCGCGAAGAAGGGACGGGTAGGACAGGCTGGCCAACGTCAAAAACAGATGGATGCTCGTCCCACCCGCCAGGATTGAGGGGACAACTGCTTCGCCGTCCCAAAAGACATCGTTCACATCGTCCCCTCTTCGCAAACTTCATAATGTCATTCTGAACGAAGCGCAGCGAAGTGAAGAATCTCTCGCTGGCGCTCAGGATGACAATGATAAAATCTTCGAAGAAGGGGCGGGTGGGACAGTGCAAACGACGTTTCTGCAACAGATTCCAATTCGTCCCACCCGCCAAGGTTGAGGAGACAAGCAACCTCTCGTCCCAAACAGTGACAGGTCCAGTGTCGTCCCCTCTTCCCGGGCTTCAAAAACTTAAAACCCGAAAAGAAGGGGCGGGTGGGACAGACGCGGAGTCGTTTTCCGACATACGTGGTATCGTCCCACCCGCTTGCCCCGCAGAACCTTAGCCCTTGCGGAGCCGGAGCTGAAGGCGCATCCTCTTTGTCGTCCCTTGCGGAACAGGCCAACATTCGCGCCCAACTTCTTTAAGATCGCCACGGCCACGCCTTCG
>CAYZNO010000071.1:0-4129 GCA_964479685.1 uncultured Gammaproteobacteria bacterium | reverse complement strand
AATCTCGTTTGGCCAAAAAATAAAATTATGCCAGGGCACGGATAACTTAAAATTCTAACATTAAAACCGAAAATGTCAAGACTCGAAAAACATCCCGTGATATCACGGGATGTTTTATAAAAATATTGCTAGAGCTTGTCAAGAACTATTGCTCGCCGCTTCTCGACTCCCCCGCCAAGGCAGGGTCGCTCGAAGAATAAATAATTTTTCTATGCCCAGCCTCTGGCTTTAATCGCCTTTTCCAACCGGCCGAGCGCCAAGGCGAAGACCGCGGTCCGGAAATCGGTTTTGTTTTCTTCTTTTATCTTCCAAGCGGCGTCAAAATTTTCCACCATTATTTTTTTCAATTTTTCAAAAACTTCTTTTTCTGACCAATAAAAATTCTGCAAATTTTGCACCCATTCAAAATAAGAAACTGTTACTCCGCCGGCATTAGCCAAAACATCCGGGACGACAAGTACGCCACGCTTAAATAATTTTTCATCGGCCTCGGGCGCGGTCGGGCCATTGGCCAGTTCCAAAATTATTTTTGTCTTAATTCTGCCAACATTCTTCTTGGTGATTTGATTTTCGAGCGCCGCGAGAATTAAAACATCGCAGTCGGTCTCCAATAATTTTTCATTAGTAATGTGAATATGATTTTTGCAAGAACATTTTATTTCACTGCACTCGCAAATATCGACTATACCTTTTTGTTCCTTAATTTTGGCAACAATATGCGAATCGAAGCCTTTGCCGGTTTTATCGACGATCGCGGTCCGCGAATCGGAAATGCCGATAATTTTGTATCCGGCGTGGAAGCAGAGGTCAGCCATGTTGTAGCCGGCATTGCCAAAACCCTGAATAACGATTTTGGTTTTCTCCGGATCAATTTTCAATTTTTTCGCCACTTCTTCCAAAACATAAAATCCGCCTTGGGCTGTCGCCGTTCCCCGCCCTTGCGAGCCACCAACTTCTAATGGTTTCCCAGTCACGACGCCCGGAACATTGTATCCTTTAATCTTTGAAAATTCATCCATAATCCAAGCCATAATCTGCGGCGTGGTGTAGACGTCAGGTGCCGGGATATCCCGCTCCGGACCAATATCATTTTTCAGAGCCTCTGTATAGCCGCGCGCTAATCGTTCCAATTCCCCGGTGCTTAATTTTTTCGGGTCAACCGTTACCCCACCCTTCCCCCCGCCGTAAGGAATCCCGACCGCGGCACACTTTATAGTCATCCAAAAAGACAGGGCTTCCACTTCGTTCAAGTCGGTTTGATGATGAAAACGAATCCCGCCCTTAAATGGCCCGCGGGCGTTATTCCATTGAACACGGTAACCGTCAAAAACCTTTATTTCACCGCTGTCCATCTTAACCGGAATGGAAAATTTTAAAATCTTTTTTGGTTTTTTCAAAATTTCCAAAACCGGCGGATCAAGTTTTACCAAGTCGGCTGCCTTTTTCAATTGCGCGAGAGCGTTTTGTAGCGGACTCATATGATAAGTGAAAAATGTAAAGTGAAAAGTCAAAAATTATCGAAATTAATTTTGAACTTTGAACTGTAACTTTACACTTTTAATTTTTAACTTTTAACTTTTGAAGATAACTGTACGCTGACAATGCCGCTTTGGCTCCTTCTCCGGCGGCAATCACAATCTGTTTGTAGGGTACGGTCGTTGCATCTCCCGCGGCAAAAACCCCTGGCAGATTAGTTTCGTTTTTTTGATTGATAATTATCTGCTGGTTTTCGTCGAGCGCCACAAGTTTTTTCACAAAATCAGATTCGACAATATGACCGATTTCAACAAAAACGCCGCTGACTTCGACTTCCCGTTTTTCGCCGGCGGTATTTTCAATGGCCAGACTGCATATTTTTTTATCGCCGCCCAGCCCCGTGACCTTGGAACTCAAGACCATTTCCACGTTTGGCAACGATTTAATCTCATCGATTCTCGCCTCTTCGGCTCTAAATCCGTCTCGCCGGTGAACTAGATAAACCTTTTTGGCGAATTTAGAAAGGAGAATCGCCGCGTCAAGCGCCGCGTTGCCCCCGCCAACCACGGCGGCAATTTTATTTTTATAAAAAGGTGCGTCGCAAGTCGCGCAATAGGAAATGCCGCAACCCTTAAATCTTTCCTCATCAGGAATGCCAAGTTTTCTCGGAACGGCGCCGAAAGCCAAAATGATTGTCTTGCTCTCAAATATCTTACCGTCCTTATCTTTTACTTTTAAAATATCACCTTCTTTTAAAATTCCTTCAACCTCAGTCTGAATAATTTCCGCTCCAACCGTCTTCGCCTGCTCGGCCATCTTTTGCATTAACTCAAAACCAGAAACCAAGCCAAAGCCAGGATAGTTCTCAACTTCTGAAGCGTAGATCGCCTGACCGCCGGGTTCTTTTCCTAAAACCAAAACTTTAAGCGCCCGACGCGCCGCGTAAATTGCCGCCGTGAGACCGGCCGGACCGGAACCGATGACAATAACATCATACATAGAAAAAATATTTAAATTACCTTATTCAACCTGGATATAATCTCATCCTTACTCTGAGCGCCAATAAATTCGTCGATCACTTTTCCGTCTTTAAAAATTTTAAAAGTCGGAATGCTCATGACATTATATCTTTCGGCCGTAGCCGCCGCCTCATCAACATTAAGTTTTGCCACTTTAACTGGCTTACCCTCCATTTCCTTGGCCACTTCCTCTACTATCGGCCCCATCATTTGACAAGGTCCGCACCAGGACGCCCAAAAATCAACCAGAACCGGCGCCTCCGACTTTAAAACTTCGGATTCAAAATTTTGATCATTTAAAATTACTTCTGCCATAAATTTAATAATAAATAATAAGTTTTAATATTATAGCAATCTTCAGCCCAAAAAACAAACCTGCTCTGCATTGCCACAGAGCGGGTTTATTTTCCTTACTTATTTATTCCAGTTTTCTGATTCTTCTTTCTTCTTTATAGGCCACAAGCGTGTCGCCAACCTGGATAACCGGTTTTCCTTTGTATTTTATGCCGCACTCCTGCCCGGCAGCCGCTTCTTTTACTTCGGCCTTGGCCGACTGCAATTGAAGTAAAATCCCTTCGCCAATTTCTTCGCCTTTCCGCAAAACTTTGATTTTGGTTTCCGCACCCTTTGGCCCAAAAATAATTTTCCCTTCCTTAACTTTACCGCCCACAATCATGCTCGCGGATTCGGTCCTAAAAATCGCCATCACTTCCATTTTCCCAAGTTCGGTCTTAATAACCTCCACGTCAAGCAGAGATTCAAGACCTTTCTTAACTTCGTCGATCAGATTATAAATAATATTGAAAATTTTAACTTCCACACCTTTATCACGAGCCAGCTCTTCGATATTCGGGCTGACTAAAACATTAAAACCGAAAATTTTGGCGCCAATCGCTTCGGCCTGGAGAACTTCCGCTTCGGTAATGTTTCCCAAGCCGCGGGAGACAATTTCCAAACTCACGGTCGGATAATCCATTTTTTCAAAAGACGCCAAAAGCGCCTCAAGCGAACCCAAAACGTCGGTTTTTAAAATAATATTCAACTTTTTCTTCTTCTTTTCCTCTTCCTCACCAGATTTCTTAACCACGACTTCGTCGCGCCGGGCGTAAGTCGGCTTAATCTTTTTTTGGCATTCGCTCAAATCACCTTTGACCTCCAGAATATCCCCGACCTGTGGCGCCGCTTTCAACCCCAAAATTTTAACCGGCATACCGGGGCTTGCCCTATCCACTATTTCGCCGCGGAAATTTTTCATGGCCCTGGTCCGTCCATATAAAACATTGTCAACCGTCAGATTGTCGTTACGGTTCAATGTTCCTGCCTGGACCAAAACTGTTGCCACCGGCCCTTCGCCTTTATCAATATGCGACTCAATTACTGTGCCCAGAGCGCAGCGGTCGGGATTAGCCATGATTTTTTCTTTTTCCATGTCAGCCAAAAGCAAAACCATGCTGAGCAAATCGTCAATGCCAGTCACTTGTTTAGCGGAAATTGGCACGCAGATAGTTTTGCCACCCCAATCTTCGGGAATCAGGTTCAGGCCGGCTAGTTCTTGTTTTATCTTGTCTACATTGGCTTCGGGCTTATCAATTTTATTGATGGCAAAAACAATGGGTACACCGGCAGCACTGGCG
>CAYZNO010000070.1:0-4757 GCA_964479685.1 uncultured Gammaproteobacteria bacterium | reverse complement strand
ATTTCTTGGAATCAGATTTAGGATATCGCGGCACAAATTTTTGAGCAGTTTTGTGTCAGAGGCGCATCAACCTTTGGCGGAAATTCCGGCCGTGGCCTTTTTAAATTATGCCCCGTTAGAAATCCTTGACGAAAAATTTTTTTAAGAAAACTTTTCTCTTGGTCGGAATGGGGTTCATTAAATAAGAAGCTTAATACTCGGGAATTAATTTTTTCCGGGGAAAAACAGACTTCTAACGGGGTATGGCAGAAAAATTTATTATAATTGACGGAAACGCCCTGCTGCACCGCGCTTGGCACGCCCTGCCTCCGCTTACGACGCCTAAGGGAGAACCAGTGAACGCCGCGTACGGTTTTACTTTGATTTTGATGAAGGCGCTGAAAGATATCCAGCCGGTTTACGCCGCGGTGACTTTTGACCGGAAAGAAAAAACTTTTCGTCATGAACTGTACGCCGAGTATAAAGCGACCAGAGTGAAGCAGCCAGACGAACTCTATGCCCAGATTCCGATCATAAAAAAAATAGTTACCGCTTTCGGCTTGCCGATTTTTGAGAAGGAACATTATGAAGCTGACGATGTCATCGCTACAATTTGTAAAAATAAGGAAGTGAACAGGCCGGGCATTGAATCCATTGTCGTGACCGGCGATATGGATACCCTTCAGTTGGTTGACGATAATACCAAAGTCTATGCTCTGCGCAAAGGCATTACAGATACGGTAATTTACGACGAGGCGGCGGTAAAAGAAAAATACGGTTTTGGTCCGGAGTACATGAATGATTTTAAGGCGCTGCGCGGCGATCCATCCGACAATATTCCCGGTGCCAAAGGGATTGGAGAAGTTGGCGCCGCCGAACTTATCAAAAATTTTGGATCGGTTGAAAAAATCTATGAACTTATCGATAGAAATGATAAAAAACTGGAAAAAATAAAGCCAAAAACTCTGGAAATTTTGAAAAGAGAAAAAGAAAATGTTCTTCTCGGCAAGAAGCTTGTGACGCTCGATTCAGAAACGCCGGTTGATTTCTTTTTGAAGGAGTGCGCGGTGAAAATAAAACCCGGTGAGGTGGCAAAAACTTTTGAAGAGTTGGGTTTTATTTCACTACTCAAAAAAGTCGACGAACTGGCCGCCGGGGCGCAAAGTAATTTGTTATAAATATGGTCAAGACGGAAATTTTAGACGGTGAGGAAAAAATAAAAAAGTTTTTAGCAAAGCTCGCTGAACAAAGAGCTTTTGTTTTTAATACCGAAACGACAGGGCTCGATCCGTTCAACATCAAATTGCTCGGCATCAGTTTTGCTTTTACAAAAGAAGAATCTTACTATATAAATAATTTACAATTTCCGATTTATAATTTCCGGTTATTGAAAGAAATTTTTGAAGACGAAAAAATAAAGAAATACGGCCATGACCTGAAATACGATCTGGAGGTTCTTCGGAAAAATGGGATTAATCTCGCCGGGGTGGCTTTTGATACAATGATCGCCGCTTACCTTTTAAATCCAGGAGCCAGGGCTTACGATTTGGATAATTTTGTAAAAGCAAAATTGGGAAGGAAAATTACGCCGATTATAAAACTAATCGGCGAAGGCCGTAAAAAAATTACTCTCGAGGCGGTTTCTGAAGAGGATGTGGCAAAATATTCGGGAGAGCGGGCAGAGGCGACCTGGCGGCTAGTTGAAGTTCTTAAGACGGAACTTAAAGAAAATAATCTTCTAAAACTTTTCCGGGAGATAGAAATGCCGCTTTTGCCGGTGCTTGCCAAAATGGAAATAGATGGAGTCAAAATCGACACAGATCTTTTAAAAAAATATTCCGTCAGGGCGAAAAAAGATCTTGAAAAAATTTCCGAAAAAATTTTTAAAGCGGCTAAAACAAAATTTAACATCGATTCCCCTATCCAATTACGGGAAATTTTATTTGATAAATTAAAAATCAGTACGGCGGGAATCGGTCGGGGTAAGACGGGCATTTCAACGGCGGCCGGTGAATTGGAAAAAATAAAAGGGGCGCACCCAATTATCAATTTGATAATGGAATACCGCGAACTGGCTAAATTGCAGTCAACTTATTTCGAGGCGCTGCCCAAAATGGTCGATCCGGCGAACGGGCGGATACATACGAGTTTCAACCAAGCGATTACTGCCACTGGCCGGCTTTCTTCCTCAAACCCCAATTTGCAGAATATTCCGATCCGGAGCGAGACTGGGCAGGTGATAAGGGAGGCCTTTGTCGCGCCAAAAGGTTTTAAAATTATTGCCGCTGATTACGCTCATATTGAACTTAGAATTATCGCCTCGCTCGCCAATGACGAGACTATGATCGCCGCTTTCCGCTCGGGAGCCGACATTCATCGCCAGACGGCCTCGCAAATTTGGGGAATTCCCCCGGAAAAAGTGACTTCGGAAATCCGCCAGGCGGCCAAAACGATAAATTTCGGCGTGACCTATGGTATGGGCGCGAGGGGCCTGGCCGAAGGAGCGGGGATAACTTTTGAGAAAGCCAAAGAATTTATTGTTAAATATTTTACGGTTTACGAAGGGGTGAGAAACTTTTTGGACGAAACGAGAGAGACTGCTCGCGACCTCGGTTATGTAGAAACATTTTTCGGGCGGAGACGTTATCTGCCGGAGATCTACTCCCCTGTTCCCCAGATACGGGCTGAGGCCGAGCGGATGGCAATTAACATGCCGGTTCAAGGCACGGCCGCCGATTTGATGAAATTGGCTATGATAAAAATCGCGGATGGTTTGCCAAAAATAAGCCAGGATTCGAAAATGATCCTCCAAGTTCACGACGAATTGGTTTTTGAAGTACCAGAAAGGGAAACAAAAAAAGTCGCCCGTTTCATTAAAGAATCAATGGAGAAAATCATAGAATTAAAAGTTCCAATTATCGCCGCGGTAGAATGCGGAAACAATTGGGGAAAAATGGAAAAGATGGAATTATGATTTTATTTTTATACGGCGAGGATTCTTACCGTTCGCGCCAGAAACTGAAACAAATCGAGGATAGATTCAAAAAATCCGACAAAAGCCGGATTAATTTTGTCAAAATCGACGGTGAGCGGTCGGCTTGGCGGGAAATTGAGAAAGAAATAATTGCTCCGCCATTTTTACACGACAAAAAACTTATTGTCATAGAAAATTTTTTGAAAAAAAGAGGTCAGAAATTTGAAGAGGCGGTTGAGTTCCTAAAAAAAGAGAAAATTCCGTCCGGCACGGTTTTGGTTTTTTATGAAGAGAATCCGCCGGACGAGCGGACGGCAATTTTCAAATTTTTGAACAAACCTAAGCAGGCGGAAAGGTTCAATTTGCTCGATCCGGTAAGACTGCCGGCCTGGATTGTCGCGGCTGCCGAGCAGAGGGATATAAAAATTGATCGGGCGGCGGCGGGTCTTTTGGCCGAGCTTGTCGGGCCCGATCTCTGGCAGGCAAGCGGGGAACTCGACAAACTGGCGGCTTATTGCCGGAAATCCGGAAAAATCGGCGCCGAAGAGGTGAGAAAAATGGTCCGCGGGAAATTTGACGAAAACATCTTTGCCTTAACCGATGCGATCGCCGGGAAAAACAAGCGGGCGGCTTTCATAATTTTAAACGAGCAAATTGAGGCCGGGCTCAAAGAAACCCAGATTTTTTTCATGCTGGCAAGGCAATTCCGACTTCTGCTCCAGATAAAAGAAATCGTGGCCAAAAATTATTCCTTTCTTTCCCCTTCAGATCCCGGCTTAAAGAGCAAGATCGCCGCCGAACTGAAATTGCACCCATTTGTCGTGCAAAAAACCCTGCAGCAGATAAAAAATTATTCGATACCGGAATTAAAGAAGATTTATAAAAATCTTCTGGATATCGACATGAAAATGAAACGGACAAGGACCGACCCGCGTCTGCTTCTGGATTTATTTTTTGCTCGGGTTCTTTCCTGAAAATAATTTTAAAATTTTTAGCCAATAAAAATCAACTATGAATTTTTCCCAATTTCTCCAGGTGCTTTTGATTTCAACAACTAATGCCGTGGCCCAAGTTTTTTTAAAGAAGGCCGAAATTAAGGAATTCAACTTTGCGGTCCTCGGAAATAAAATGGTCTGGATCGGGGCGATTCTTTACGTCGCCGCTTTCGGGCTTTGGGTCAAGATAATCAATGAACTGGAGATGGGAGTGGCCGTGCCGATCATGACCGGCATTATGTATGTTCTTTCGCTTTTTGCCGCCTGGTACTTTTTTAAGGAACAGATGACGGTCGTGAAAGTAGTCGCCGTGGCGCTGATTTTCGCCGGCATTCTTCTTTTGGCAAAAAAATAGATTTCGCGCAAAGAAAAACAGCCCCTCCTCCGGGGCTGTTTTTTTGTATTTATTTTATTTCTTGTTTAGGGCGTTAAGTTTTTTCATTAGGCGAGATTTTTTCCGGGAAGCGGTATTCTTTTTGATAATCCCCTTGGCAACCGCCCGGTCAAGCAATTTTATCGCTTTTTTGACCGCAGTTTTGGCTTCCTCGGCTTTCTTTTCCGCGAGAAGCTGTTTACCGCTTTTTACTGCGGCTTGGACCCCCCTTTTAACCTTGAGATTTCTGGCCCGTCTTTTTTTATTTTGTCTTAAAGCTTTAAAGCCTGCGTGTAAAATCGGCATAATCCTTTTTTATATTTTTTTATATTAATTAAGTGTGTTTAAATGTTATCAGAGGTCGCTAGAAGTGTCAAGAAAAAAGATGAGTTACGGAGACTCTGAGTAATTTTTTTATTCAATCTTTTTTTGTTCG
>CAYZNO010000069.1:0-4770 GCA_964479685.1 uncultured Gammaproteobacteria bacterium | reverse complement strand
CTTGGGGCTCGTACTCTGGGGAAATTCGGTCTACGAAGAAAAAGGCGGCGGCGGTTTTATCTCAAGGTTCAAGAGTATTAATAAAGTGACAAGCCAGGTTAAAAAATGGTTTAAGTCCCTGGTGCCGTAAGGGATAACAATTAACCGTTAACTTAGGGTTTTTAAGAATTTTTTAGGCAGTTACCGGGTTAACTGTTAATTATTAACTGTAAATAGTTAATATTATGCCAGAAATAAAACCAGAAATTGAAACTTTTGCTAAAATTAAAGTTATTGGCGTCGGCGGTTCGGGCGGAGCGGCTATTAACCGGATGGTTAAAGCTAAAATCCGCGGCGTTGAATTTGTAGCCGCTAATACTGATGTACAGGCGCTCCATTATTCAGAAGCGCCGGTTAAAATTCATATCGGTAAAACAGTTACCAGAGGCCTGGGGGCTGGTATGGATCCGGAGATCGGTAGACGGGCAGCAGAGGAAAGTCAGAACGAACTTCGGGACGTTCTGAAGGGAGCAGATATGGTTTTTGTGACTTGTGGTTTGGGCGGTGGAACAGGAACTGGCGCGGCGCCGATTGTCGCGCAACTTGCGAGAGATCAGGGAGCTTTGACCGTGGCGGTTGTGACCAAGCCGTTCTCTTTCGAAGGAGCGCAGAGAAGAAATATTGCCGAAAGAGGTATGGAAGAATTGGAAGAAAAGGTTGACACTCTTATTACTATTCCGAACGACAGACTTCTGCAAATTATTGATAAAAAAACTTCCTTACTTGACGCGTTTATGACTTGCGACGAGGTTTTAAAAAATGGCGTTCAGGGTATTTCCGAGCTGATCACCATTCCCGGTCTTATTAATGTCGATTTTGCCGATGTCAAAGCCATCATGAAAGATGCTGGTTCAGCCATGATGGGTCTTGGTGAGGCTAGCGGCGAAAAGCGGGCCGAAGAAGCCGCTAAGGCGGCAATTTCCTCGCCGTTGCTTGAAATGTCGATCGACGGGGCAAGAGGAATTCTTTTTACCGTTACTGGAGGAAACAATTTGGGTATGCATGAAGTCGCCGAAGCGGCGAAAATTATTACTGGCTCGGCCGATCCTGACGCCAAGGTTATCTTTGGGGCTGTTATAAATGAAAACATGAAAGATGCGCTGAAGATTACCGTGATAGCAACCGGTTTTAGCGAGAGAAGAAAGGCTTCTTTTGAACAGGAGGTGCCTTCAGCCGTACGTCCGTTTGCCCCGATTTCTGCCTCTTCAAAAACTAAAGAGGCAGAGAAAGGCTCGGCTATTGGTCAGTTTCAGAAGAGACCTGTCAAAAAGATCATGGATTTCGGAGATGTTGAAAATTCCGAAGAAAAAGGATCAAAAGGAAAAAATTTCGCCGTCTCACAACCGGCGGTCCAATCCGGTGAAGAAGGGGAAGACCTGGATATTCCGGCATTCTTGAGAAAGAAGATAATGTAGATTGAAAATAGTAAAATAATACGATAGCAAGATAACAAGATAACAGAATTTATTACTCTTTTCCAGTAAGGAGCTTTGACAAAAAACAATAGGCTTTTCTCGTGAGTAATGCAATTTGTTTTTATGTTATCTTGTTATTTTGTTCGCTTAATTTATGATATACGGCCAAAATAAGGTAACTCAGATAAGAAAAAGGGACGGCAGAATTGTTGATTTTGATCCCGTCAAAATAAAAACCGCCGTCTCTAAAGCAATGGAGGCAGTCGGAGAGTTGGACGATAAACGGGCCAACAAGCTTTCCGATCAGGTAGTCAAGGTTTTGAACAAAAAATTCCACCATCGTTCAATTCCGGCGGTTGAAGAGATCCAAGATATTGTGGAAGAAACACTAATTAGGGCCAGACAGATAAAAGTCGCCAAAGCTTACATCCTTTACCGAGATCAGCACGCGAAAATCAGAGAACTTAAGATGCTCGTTGATTCGGATAAGTTAATGGGCGATTATTTGGAACAACTTGACTGGCGCGTCCGGGAAAACAGCAACATGGCTTATTCTCTGCAAGGGTTGAATAATCATATAAATTCGGCGATTAGTTCCCATTATTGGCTGACCAAGGTTTATCCTCCGGAAATAAGGGATGCTTATCAGAGCGGCGATTTCCATATCCACGATTTGCAGATTCTGGCTGCTTATTGCTGCGGCTGGGACTTGCATGATCTTCTGGTGCGCGGCTTTGGCGGAGTTTCCGGGAAAATAGAGTCCAAACCGGCCAAACATTTGCGGAGCGCCCTTGGACACATCGTTAATTTTTTCTATACTCTGCAGGGAGAAGTTGCCGGCGCCCAGGCTTTTGCCAATTTTGACACCTTGCTTTCGCCATTCATCCGTTACGACAATCTCGATTATGACAGCGTAAAACAGGCCCTGCAGGAATTCGTTTTTAATGTCAATGTCCCGACCCGCGTTGGTTTTCAGACGCCGTTCACCAATATCACAATGGATCTCGTCCCGCCGAAAAACATGGCTGAAGAAGCGGTGATTATTGGCGGCGTGCCGCAGAAGGAAAAATATAAAGATTTTCAGAAAGAAATGGATATGTTCAACCGGGCCTTTGCTGAGGTGATGATTGCTGGCGATGCCAAAGGCAGGGTATTTTCCTTTCCGATTCCAACCTATAACATTACTCCCGATTTCGAGTGGGATAAAAAAGAACTTGATCCGGTCTGGGAGATGACTGCCAAATATGGTATTCCGTATTTCGCCAATTTTGTTAATTCGGATATGAAGGCGGAAGACGCGAGGTCAATGTGCTGTCGGCTCCGTCTCGATAATCGCGAACTTCGGAAGCGCGGCGGTGGACTTTTCGCCGCCAATCCATTAACCGGTTCAATCGGCGTCGTAACAATAAATATGCCGCGTATCGGTTATCTCTCGAAAACCAGAAAAGAATTTCTTGATCGTCTGACGGCGCTGATGGATTTGGCCAAAAAGAGTTTAGAAATAAAAAGAGAGGTCATTGAAAAACTTACTGAAAAAGGGCTTTATCCGTACTGCCGTTATTATCTCGCGCCGATTAAGGAAAGATTCAATGAATATTGGCGGAATCATTTCAATACCATCGGCCTGATCGGTATGAACGAAGCTTGCCTCAATTTTTTGGGCAGGAATATCGCCACCCCGGAAGGCCAGGATTTTGCCAAGTCAGTTCTTGATTTTATGAGAGAAAGATTAATGGATTACCAGAACGAAACAAATAATCTTTACAATCTGGAAGCGACTCCCGGCGAAGGAACAGCCTACAATCTTGCCCGGCGCGATAAGGAAAAATACCCGGACATTATCGTGGCCAACGAGAAAGCAGCTAGGGAGAAGGGGGCCGTGCCATACTACACCAATTCGACTCATCTGCCGGTTGATTACACCGACGATTATTTTGAAGCCCTGGATTTGCAGGATGGCTTGCAGACGCGCTATACTGGAGGTACGGTGCTTCACGGTTTTATCGGGGAGAAACTGCCGACCGGCGATACGGCCAAACTTTTAGTCAAAAAAATTGCCAGTAAATATCATTTGCCGTATTTTTCCATTACTCCGACTTTTAGCGTCTGTTCAATTCATGGGTATCTCGCCGGTGAACATCAATTCTGTCCCAAGTGCGATGAGGAAATAGGCTATAGCGAAAATAAGTAAATAAAATAATTAACAAGATAATATTGCCCGGAAGATTCCGCTGCAAGGCGGAGAAATTCCGCGCAAGAAAAAATATGGAGGCTAAAGAAAAAAAGCGGCAGCCGTGTGAAGTTTATTCGCGGGTTGTCGGTTATCTCCGGCCAGTCAGCCAATGGAACGACGGAAAACAGGCTGAATTTGCCGAGAGAAAAGAGTACAACAAACAGTTGGGAGAAAAATAAGAGGAAGAGCGGGTATAGGGGCGCGGCAGCCTTCACGGCTGCCGCGCTTTGTGTTAAAATATTTTTGCTTATGCTTATTGGCGGATTGCAAAAATTAACTTTAATTGATTATCCGGGTAAAATTGCCTGTACGGTTTTTACGGTTGGCTGCAATTTCCGCTGTCCCTTTTGTCATAATCCGGAACTGGTCGATAGAGATAAATTTGATCCGTCGGGGGTTATTGCCGAAGAAAACTTTTTTAAATTTTTGGAATCAAGGAGAGGGCTGCTTGACGGCGTTTGTATAACTGGCGGAGAGCCAACTATTCATTCCGATCTGCCCGACTTTATTAGAAAAATTAAAGATTTTGGTTTTGCCGTAAAACTCGATACTAACGGTACCAATCCTGGGGTCGTTTTCTCTCTTTTGAGAGACGGTCTTTTAGATTATATCGCCATGGATGTCAAAGCGAATCCCGGAGATACCGATGCTTACGCGAAAACGGTTGGCGTAAGCGCCAATATTGATAATATCAAAAAGAGCATTAAATTGATCATGGAGAGCGGGATTGATTATGAATTCAGGACAACGGTTGTTCCTGGTTTGCATGGGGAGGAAAATTTAATTTTTTTAGCCGAAAATATTCGCGGCGCTAAAAAGTATTATCTGCAGCAGTTCCGGTCGGGAGAGAAAATTTTTGGTCAGGATTATCGTTGCATCAAATCTTATCCCGACGAATTTTTAAAGAATATAAAAGAAAAAATCAAAGATTTTTTCGAAATCTGCGAAGTCAGGGAATGATTTTTAGGTCCGTAGCCGACCAGGAGACGTCTGTTACGGTTTTTGTTTATTTTTGTTATAATACTAAAATGAAAGATTTTCAGAAAAAGGTTTGGTTTTTAGTTAAAAAAATTCCGCGCGGCA
>CAYZNO010000068.1:0-4916 GCA_964479685.1 uncultured Gammaproteobacteria bacterium | reverse complement strand
TACGTTACGATTTATGCCAAAAGCAAAGATGAATTGGATAAAATTTCCGAAGAAGTTGAATCAATTTTTGGTTCAAAATTGATTTATACCAAAAGAGTTTTCTATCAAGCAGAGCAAGGATTCAACTCCACCTTGCCGCTCTGTAACGATGAGCTCATGATTACTTTTAACATGAATTCATCGCCGATCGCCTCGTCGTTTCCATTTATGTCCGCCGAGCTGACCTCTGACAACGGCATTCTTTACGGAATAAACAGGCATAATAACAGTTTGATTTTATTTGACAGGTTTTCCCTTCAGAACGCTAACGCGGTTGTTTTTGCCACTTCCGGCGCCGGGAAAAGTTATGCTATAAAATTGGAAGTTTTAAGGTCGTTAATGATGGGGGTTGAAGTTTTGGTAATTGACCCAGAGATGGAATATAAACATCTTTCCGACGCGGTTGGTGGCGCTTACATTAATATTTCCCTCGCTTCGGACTCAAAGATCAATCCCTTTGATCTGCCGAGGCCGGTAGGTGAAGAAATAAGCACTGAGGATATAATTAGGAGCGCCGTGATTACTCTAAAAGGACTTTTGCGTTTGATGTTGGCGCGACCGGGCGAGGGAGGAAAATTAATTTTCACGCCAGAAGAGGATTCTATTCTTGACCGGGCTCTTATAGAAACCTACGCCAAAAAAGATATTACCGCCGACACTGATCTTAAAAGCGGCGTTGAGCCGCCGGTAATGAAAGATTTGCAGAATATTCTTGAAGGAATGACTGGCGCCGAAAGTCTCGTAGAACGACTTAGAAAATATACGGAAGGAACTTTTTCTGGGCTCTTGAATTCTCCGACCACGGTTGATGTCAGGAATCCGCTGGTTATTTTCAGTGTACGTGATCTTGAAGACGAACTTCGGCCGATCGCTATTTATAATATTGTTAATTTTATCTGGAATGTCGTCCGTTCAGAAAGGAAAAGAAGAATACTCGTGGTTGATGAGGCGTGGTGGCTTATGCAGCACGAAGATAGCGCCAAGTTTATTTTTGCTCTCGTCAAACGTTGTCGGAAGTATTATCTTGGCGTGACTACAATCACCCAGGACGTAAACGACTTTTTAACCTCTCCTTATGGTCAGGCAATTGTAACAAACTCCTCGTTACAGCTCCTTCTGAAACAATCTCCTGCTTCGATTGAATTGGTACAAAAAACATTTATGTTAACTCAAGGGGAAAAGTATTTGTTACTGGAGTGCGGAGTGGGGGAAGGCATATTTTTTGCCGGAGCAAAGCACGCCGCAATAAAAGTTGTAGCTTCCTATTCTGAAGATCAACTGA
Organism: uncultured Gammaproteobacteria bacterium; assembly: GCA_964479685.1. Classification (GTDB taxonomy): domain Bacteria; phylum Patescibacteriota; class Patescibacteriia; order XYB2-FULL-38-15; family XYB2-FULL-38-15; genus JBGSRW01. The sequence goes on along the minus strand of CAYZNO010000068.1, from coordinate 3,595 downwards.
TCACTTCCGATCCCAAACAATTATTGGAGATTGAGGCGGCTAAAAAAGAGTTTGATGAACAAATGGCGGCCGAGGGTGGCGCAGCGCAGGGACAAAAAATTTAATATTTCCACGTAATTTTAGGGATAATATGTCAAGAAAAACAAAAATTTTAATCGTGGTTATTGGCTTGACTATGCTTTTAGCCTTGTTTTATTGGCTGTTCATTAGACCCCAATATCCCGAGGCTAGCAAAAGAGAAACCCCGGCCGCGAACGTCAACGCACTGCCCGAAAGTCCGGTCGCGATACCGTCAGCGAATCAGAACGCAGCGTCTGAAACCAAAATACCAGACGCGGATAAATTAAAAACAGACCTAAGCCGCATGGCATCAGCTTTCGCTGAAAGATTTGGGAGTTATTCGAATCAGGGAGATTTTGAAAATATTCTCGATTTAAAGCCGATAATGACAGAGGAGATGCAGCAGTGGGCTGATGATTTTATCGAAAGGAACAGAAGCGCGATGGGTGATACCTCTGTTTATTCCGGAGTGACAGCCAAGGCTATTTCTATGAGTATTACCAGTCTTAATGAGGGTGTAGGACAGGCGACGATAATTGTCGGAGTTCAAAAAATAGAAAATTCAGGCACTTTAACCGGCAATGAAAAGGTTAGTTACCAGGACATGGAGTTAAATTTTAAAAAAGTCGGTGAAGAGTGGAGGGTTGACGAGGCGATCTGGAAGTAGGCCGCTAATTATGAATTGCGAAAAGGGGATCTCGGAGTTGGCGTTAAAATTTAAAAAATTCATCCTTGACACGATTTTTCCGATTGAATGTCTGGGTTGCGGGAGAGAAGGAGTTTGGCTTTGCGAAGAGTGTCTCGGGAAAATCGGGGTGGACAAGCATTCCCTAGGCGGAGAATCATTGGAAAAAATTTTGACGTTTTATTCTTACGATAATGAGATTTTAAAGAAAGCGATCCATTTTTTAAAATACAGATTCGTTGAAGATTTGGCTCTGCCGCTTGGGAATTTACTGGCGAACGGCGTCAACGCGGAGAGTCGGCGGCCGGAAAAAGATTTTATTTTGATGCCTGTGCCGCTATACAAAAAGAGATTGTTGGGAAGGGGGTTCAACCAGGCGGCTCTTTTGGCTAGAGGGCTGTCCGACCGCTTTGGTCTGGAAATAGAAGAAAAAGTGCTGGAAAGAGTTCGCCAGACAGTTCCGCAGGTTGATCTGGAAGAGAAAGAAAGGAAGGATAACGTGAAAAATGTTTTTTCCGTTCGCGATATTTTAAGGGTTAAAAATAAAAAAATCATCCTGGTGGATGATGTTATTACAACCGGTGCGACCATAGAAGAGTGCGGAAAGGTGCTTAAACTCTCCGGAGCCAAGGAGGTTTGGGGTGTAGCCCTGGCAAAGGGGTAGACGGACTTGATAGAAAATGTTAAATTGATTTTATCAAAAGGAGAGGTGGCAGAGCGGACGATTGCACCGGTCTTGAAAACCGGAGTCCTCGCAAGGGGACCGTGGGTTCGAATCCCACCCTCTCCGTTTTGTAAAAAATTAGTGAAATGGAGAGGTGGCCGAGCGGCTGAAGGCAGCGGTTTGCTAAACCGTTATACGGTCGAAAGTCCGTATCGAGGGTTCGAATCCCTCCCTCTCCGTTTCGACAAAATAATCGTTTTTGGCGATTAGTTTGTCGAATTGAGGGGATCGGAGAGAATCATCTCACCGCCGTACCTTCGGGACAGCTTCGAATCCCTCCCTCTCCGCCAGTAAGTTTAAATTTATGACAGAAGAACAACAAGAAAAAGGAAATATTATTTTGGGTTGGGAAATCCCCGAATACGAAAAATACGAAAGAGGGAAAAGGTGGTATGTGTGGGCAGGGATTGTTTTCGGCTTGATGCTTATTTACGCTCTTTATACTGTAAATTTTCTCTTTGTCGTTATTTTAGTTTTGGCCGCCGTTATTATTGTCCTGCGCACTGTCAGTGAGCCAATTAAAGTTGAATTCGCGATTTTTGAAGACGGAGTCGGAGTAGGAAGCAAATTCTACCAATGGAAAGATATTGATAGTTTCTACATTATTTATGAACCGCCAGAAGTGAAAAATTTATATTTCAACCCAAAGGGTTTGAGATCAAGAATATCTATTCCGCTTCTGAAACAAAATCCGCTGAAAGTGAGGGAAGTTTTATTGAAATATTTGTTAGAAGATCTAGAAGAGGAGCAAGAACCTTTATCAGAAGCATATAGCCGCATGTTGAAGTTATAACAAAAGGTCAAGTTATTGTTTTGTGCCTCTTGAAGCGAGGCATTTTTTGTTGGACAAAAACTAGTTTATTTGTTTAAATTAGAAGAAGGTTGGAAAGATTAAGATACGGTAATTGTTTATTTTTTTAACACTGCGTCCTTGCGCCCGTAGCTCAACGGATAGAGTACAGGTTTGCGGAGCCTGTGATCGAGGTTCGATTCCTCGCGGGCGCAGAGATGCGATGTTAAATTTAAATCATGATTTCTCTAGAAACGCCGATTGAAAATTTTGTCCGGGTCGGCAAAACCACCGCCAAAAGACTTGGAAAGTTGGGTCTCCGAACCGCCGAAGACCTTCTTTTTTATTTTCCTTTCCGCTACGAAGACTGGAGCAAAATAACCCCGATCGCTAGATTAAATTACGGCATGGCCGCCACTTGCCGTGGAAGAGTTGAATTAATAAAGAATACTAGGAGTTTTTTAAAGAAAAAAAATATTACTGAAGCTTTGATTTCCGACGAGTCCGGTTCGATAAAAGTTGTTTGGTGGAACCAGCCTTATCTCGTAAAGACTCTTAAAATAGGCGAGGAAATTTATCTTTCCGGCAAAGTTGACTTAGATCGTTTCGGGCTTCACTTTACATCACCTTCCTACGAGAAGGCGAGGTTGGGGGAAGATACCGTGCATACGGCAAGAATCGTCCCGATTTATTCGTCGACCGAAAATTTGACCAGTAAGCAGATCCGTTTTCTTATTAAGACAGCCATACCCCTGGCGGAAAAAGTCAGGGATTGGCTACCGGTGGAGATCGGGAAAAATTTCAGGCTCGTCGGACTCGGGCAGGCAGTAAGGCAGGCCCATTTTCCGGATACAAAAAATAAATTCTTCGAAGTCCGTCGGCGGTTGAAATTTGACGAGCTTTTTTTGATCCAATTGTATAACTTGCTGCTTAAAAATAAGTTGCAGAAAAGCTCGGCGCCGGCGATAGAATTCAAAGAAAACAAAACCAGGGAGTTTATAAATTCCTTGCCGTTCAGGTTGACTAACGATCAGCGCAAGGCGGCCTGGGAAGTTATCAAGGATATTGGGAAAAATCAGCCGATGAACCGGCTGCTCGAGGGAGATGTTGGTTCGGGGAAAACTCTGGTTGCCGTGATCGCCGCCATAAACGTATTTTGGGGCGGATACCGGACGGTTTTCATGGCTCCGACCGAAATTTTGGCCAAACAGCATTACAATATGTTTGGTAAAGTATTGGGCGGACTCGGGGTAAGAGTCGGTTTATTAACAAGCGGCGAAAAGCTATTTTCCGTTCCTCTTCCAAAGAGAGAGGAAAGAAATGATTCACAATTTGT
>CAYZNO010000067.1:0-5011 GCA_964479685.1 uncultured Gammaproteobacteria bacterium | reverse complement strand
TCACAACTTTATTTTAGCACAATTCGGGCAAATATGGTACAATTGTCTTATAACTTGTAGCGTGTAGCCCAAAATTTAAAAGAAATTTTCGGTTATCAAAAAAGTTTTATGGCCGATATAAAAAATAAAACTGAAAAAAAGATTGGCGCCGCTCCGGAGGCAGAAAAACCCGTCCTGTTGGAAGCCGAAGAGATGATTTCCCCAAAATTGGGTCCTGAGGCTGAGGCGATACCAGAACTTGGAAAGGAAGCCCCGGTCGTTCCGGAAATTGAGGAAGAAAAGCCTGGAATCACCACAGTTGCGGCTCCGTTGGTGGCCCCGCCGCCGAAAAGCCAGTCTTTGGTTAAGATAGAAAAAATCCTGGAAGAAGACTTGGAAGATTTTTATTTTTCCATGCCGTCCGAGCAGCAGAAAGTTTTTAAGGAAAAAGGCGAGGAAACGGCCTCGGCCGTAGAAAAAATGATCCGGGCCGGCAGGGTTGTCGCCGGGAAAATTTTAAAACTTATCCGCGCCTGGCTTAAATTGATTCCAGGCGTCAATAAATTTTTTCTCGAACAGGAGGCGAAAATAAAAACCGACAAGATAGTAAATATGGCAGAAAGAGACAGAGAGAAGGTGATACAGAGTTAATTTTTTTGGACTATGGTAAGGAATTTAGAAAAAAGAGATTGGAAGAAAATAGCGGGGTGGTTGCCGGCTGCGGGACTAGGGGCTCTTTTGGTTTTTTATCAGATTGCCGTTCCGGCCGCGAGCCTGGAGGGAGCGCAAAATTTTGCCGCGAGTCCCTTGGGCGGTTTCATTTTGTTCTTGGCCGGGGGATTTTTCGGCCTTTGGCTTTTGATTTATCTTTTGCGCAAATATTTTCACCGCCGGACGAAACTTTCCTCGTCATTCCGGAATACCGTTCTTCTCGTGACTGTTCCGAAAGAAGCCGGAGAAAAAGCCAAAAAAGAGGGCAGGGAAATCACAACCCAGACGATTCAGGAGGCAATTGCCGCCGGTGAGGCGATTTTTGCCGCAATCGGCGGGCTGAAGGCCGAGCGGGGGATTTGGTCGTGGTTCGCCGGCCGGACAGACCATCTTTCTTTTGAAATTGTCGCCGACCAGGGCTTGATTTCTTTTTATATCGCTATTCCCAAATATCTGCAGGAATATATTGAACAGCAAATCAGGGCCAATTACCATGAAGCGTTTATCGAAGAGGTGGAGGATTACAATATTTTCACTCCGACCGGCCAGATCCGTGGGGCGTACCTGACTTTTAAGAGACCTCATTTTTTTCCGATAAAGACCTACAAAAAAATGGAAGTTGATCCGATGAGCGCGCTCACGAACGTCCTTTCAAAACTTGATAAAACCGAAGGGGCGGCAATCCAGTTTGTCATGCGGAGCGCGCGCAAAGAGTGGCGTCGCGGCGGAATAAGGGTCGCCCAGGAAATGCAGCAAGGAAAAAAACTTGGCGAGGCAATGGGCGGAGCGGGCAAAGGAACGGTCGGCAAAGCCTTTGGAGAAATTGGCAAGGCGCTCGGAAGTTCAAGTAAAAAACCGGAAGATCAAATGAAACCGCAACCGGAGGTTTATCGACTTTCTCCGATGGAAGAAGAAATGGTCAAAGGACTTGAGGAGAAAGCCAGTAAGGCCGGAGTTGATGTCAATATCAGAGTTGTCACTTCTTCGTCGAACAGCGAGCGGGCGAAGATGAATCTTGATAATATTACCAATGCTTTTTCTCAGTTCAATATTTATCAGTACGGAAACAGTTTCAGTCGTATCATGCCCGGCGGATGGCCGCTTAAAAAATTAATCAAAAATTTTATCCACCGCGGTTTTCATGAGAAAAGAAAAGTTGTCTTGAATGCCGAAGAAATGGCTAGTTTGTTCCATTTCCCGCTGCCTTGGACCGAGACACCGAATATCCGCTGGCTTCTGGCCAAGAAATCGGCCCCGCCGGTCAACATGCCGAAAGAAGGTTTGATTTTAGGTAAAGCGGTTTACCGCGGGGAAGAAACTTTGGTTAAAATAAAAAGAGAAGACCGTCGCCGGCACGTTTATGTTATCGGCCGTTCCGGCGTCGGTAAATCCGTTTTGATGGAAAATATGGCAATTCAAGATATTAAAAATGGGGAAGGAGTGGCCATAGTTGATCCGCACGGAGATTTTGTCGAACATGTTTTGCCGCATATTCCCAAAGAAAGAATTGACGATGTGATTGTTTTTGATCCGTCCGATGCCGACCGGCCGGTCGGCCTCAATATGCTTGAAGCCAAAGACGAGGCGCAGAAAGATTTTGCCGCCCAGGAAATGATCGCCATTTTTTACAAACTTTTCCCGCCGGAAATGATTGGTCCGATGTTTGAGCATAACATGAGAAATGTTATGTTGACCTTGATGTCGGATCTTAATAACCCAGGAACCATCGCCGAAATTCCAAGGATGTTCTCGGATGCCGATTTCCAGAAATCGTGGGTCGCCAAGGTCAAGGATCCGGTTGTCCGGGCTTTCTGGGAAAAGGAAATGGCTAAAACTTCCGATTTTCACAAATCGGAAATGTTGGGTTATTTGATTTCCAAAGTCGGCCGTTTCGTGGAGAATGAGATGATGAGAAATATTATCGGTCAAGCCCATTCAGGTTTTAATTTTCGCGAAGTGATGGATAAGAAAAAAATTCTTTTGGTCAATCTGGCGAAGGGGAAAACTGGTGAGGTAAATAGCGAACTCCTGGGATTAATTATCGTTTCTAAACTGCAGATGGCGGCCATGGGCCGGGCTGATCTGCCGGAGAACGAGCGCCATGATTTTTACCTTTATATTGATGAGTTTCAAAATTTTATTACCGACAGTATCGCGACGATTTTGTCCGAGGCGAGAAAATACAGATTATGTCTCACGGTTGCCCACCAATACGTCAGCCAACTTGTAAAAAACAACGACACAAAAATCCGCGACGCGATTTTTGGCAATGCCGGTACCATGATTGCTTTCAGAATCGGCGTTGACGACGCGGAAACCATGGCCAAAGAATTCGCTCCTATTTTTAATGAGTATGACATGCTGAACGTGGAAAAATACACGGCTTATATCAAATTGCTGATTGATAATACCGCATCTAAGGCTTTCAATATGCAGACAATTCCGCCGCAAAAAGGCGATCCAGAACTGGCAAGCGCGATTAAACAACTCGCCAGATTAAAATATGGCCGCGATAAGTCAATCGTTGAGGCGGAAATTTTGGAAAGAACGCAGCTTGGTGCGCCAGAAAGAACTGCCGGCCCGCTTTACGGAGAAAAGGGATTATAAATAATTTAAAAATTTCCGCCAAAAGCGGATCAGCCTCTGGCTGAAAAAATAACAAAAAAGTATGTTGGAACAAAATCAAAATCAAAATCTTTTTGGCGATCCGAACCAGCCGGTAATGCCGCTCCCAAAGAGCGAAAAAGAAATCGGAATGGAGCAGCCGGCACTTCAGCCGTATGAAACAATAACGCCGGAAAATCTGGATGTAAAAATCCACGACGCGACGGCGAAAACCGAACTTAAAGACCTCGAAATTTCTTTCAATTTTGAAAAAATAGAATTGATTAAAAAAATTGTTCAGGAAACGCAGAATAATCTGCGGCGGATAAATTGCCTTTTGGGCGAGGAAATGCCAAAGATGGAAGAAAAGATAAAAAAAAGTTTCTTGGAAGCGGATATCCCGTCCATGCAAACTCCGCAAGTTTCAGCGCCGGTAAATTTCATGGCGCGGACTGTTTCCCAGCCGGATGTGGCTTACGGCGAATCCGGCGAACGGATTATGGAAGGGGTTTTTAACGGCCAGAATATGATTGGAGCCGACGGCAAGGAATATATCGTTCCGGCCAACTACGCCTCGAAATCAAAATTGGTTGAAGGAGATATTTTGAAACTTACTATCAACGCGCGCGGTAATTTCCTTTTCAAGCAAATCGGCCCGATTGAGCGGACAAGAATTGTCGGCACGCTAGAGGAGTCCGAGGCCGGCGGGGGATGGACGGTTACTTCCGGCAATAAAAAGTGGAGGGTCTTAACCGCGCCGGTAACTTATTTCAAAGGAGAATCGGGCGACGAAGCGGTAATTTTGATTCCGAAAAACACTCCGTCAAAATGGGCAGCGGTGGAAAATGTTATTAGAAGCGTTGAAACGCAGTAAATTTAAAAATTAGGATAAAAGCCGTCCCACCTGGGACGGTTTTTTGATTTGTTAGAAGCCCTTGACAAAATTTTATTCTATGTTAATGTGTCTATCATCAACTGTTCTTTCAACAGAAAGGAGGAAAAATGCAGTGGCAGAAGTAGAAAGGCCAGAAGTCTTTAGGGGACACTTGGATGAGTGCCTCAGGCACTTCTCCGAGAGGTTCTCCCTGAAGTTCCCGAAGGGATCCAAGGGAGCGGCCAAGGCCAAGGAGCCGATGGCCGAATTCTGCGGGATCAACACACCTACGGTAACCCGATGGTTCAAGGACGATGCTCCTGTTCCCGTTGGTGAACCGCTGCTCAAGCTGATGTGCTTTCTCGACCTTTCCGGCTACCGCGTTATTGAACTTGAAAAGATGAAGCCGGGCAGCCGCGGTTTCGCGGAGTTGATCGCCTTCGGAATTTTCAAGAGTCAAGAAGCGGCCGACATGCTGGGCTACCAGAACGTCTCAACGCTCTACCAGGTGCTCCGCGGCAAGGAAGGGATGAGTGAGACCAAGAGCCGCAAGATGTGGGACGTCTGGCAGGAAAAGCGCGCTTTGCTCGAAGAGAAGAAGAGCGCGGCGTACAGAAAGTACTACCAGAATCTCACGGTAAACGGAGCGCCGGCGGCGGTTCCGTCTCCGGCTCCAAAGGGAGCCGGCCGGCTTCGTACGAAGACGCCGGACTACACGGCAACCGTCAAGGTCATGGAAGCCTTGCTGGCTCTTCTCGAAAGAGAAAACCTCGACGAACTTCCTGGAGAAGAATTGGCGGTTTTGTGCCGGGCGAGCGGCGAGACGATTCTTCGTCTCTCTGC
>CAYZNO010000066.1:0-5021 GCA_964479685.1 uncultured Gammaproteobacteria bacterium | reverse complement strand
CCACCGTAGCATTGTAACTGAAAATGTTTAAAACCGTGGTAATTACCTGCCGAAGGTCCGGAATTCCGGAAGCCAAAACCCGTCCGGGAACCAACAAGACGATTAGAAATACAAGAACCGTAAAAAGCAGTCTTTTCATTCTTCAATCATTATGGTAATAATATCACCCGCTTTGGAAATATCAATAACCGGATCGGCTTGATACCATTTTATCTTCCCTGTCAGCCACACGGCCTGTCCCGGCCGGTAAATTTTCTCCACCGGCCCGGGAAAGTTTCCCCAGTCTTTTTTCCAAACCCTGGCCCGCAGGACCCGCGGCTCCTGATGCGGCGTTCCAAAATCAAGATAAACCGCCAGACCGTTATTAAAGACACTCTTTAAAGTACCGGAAAACTCCACAACTTTCCCAACATAGGCAACAGCCAAATAAGGGTCCGTTAAAATGACGCGCCTTGGCCAAATCAACAAAAGCATAATTGGCAGAGAGAACAGTAAGAAAGCAATTACTGTTATTTTCTTCATGAATCCATGATATCATAAACTCCCCCTTGACAAGTCCCAAAATATACCCCAGAATGTAAGAAATAATTTCTTTTGGAAAGAAAATATGTCTGACTTACCGAATTATTTGACCATAAAACAACTCATGTCCTTAGCTAACGTCTCAAAGGTGCAGCTGGCCTATTATTCTAAACTTGGCTTGATTCCCCCAGCCGTCAAGCGTAAGTATAACGGCAAAATAATAGGCCACTACCCCTCCTCTACCGTCAACACCTTAGAAGAAATTAAGGAAATGAAGTCCAGAGGGATATCCTACTCCGATATGAAATTTTTTCGGTCTAAAAAAGTGGCTGTTCCCCCGACTCCCCAAACTCCCTCGTATCCCCTACTGTATGTCTTACTATTCGCTATCGGCATACTTTTTGGCTTTTTCCTAAACCAAGCCGGGACGACGCTTAAAAATATCAACCTCGCCCAATCAAAAGATCCCATTTATTTAATGACCATTGACAATCAGCCGAAAAATCTTTATAAGGTGGGAAGCATCGAACTAAAATGAACGACGAGACAACAATTACTATCGATTGGCAAGTGGTTAACAAAGTTTTGTTGGTGACAACTCCAGTCCTGGCGGTTTTAACTTTCTCGCCGGTGACCGTCGACTCTTTTGATTTACCTAAAGGCATCGTGATGTTTTTCCTTTCCGGCCTTTTGCTTTTATCATACTTGTTAAAATCCCTTGCTGACAAAAAACTGGATTTAATAAACTCCGTTTTTAACCTTCCTGTTTTACTCTTTGCCCTATGCTCTTTTCTCTCTACCCTTGTCCCGGTTAACAAATTTCTCGGCCTGTCCGATTTTGCCTTGACCTTTCTGCCGTTTTTGGTTATTTATTTTGCCGTCGCTCATGCCGTTAAAGAAGAGGTCCACCTCAAGTCTGCTTTTGCCGGGTTGGGTTTAGCCGTCGCCGTTTTAGCCGGCTTTAATATTTTTACTAATTTATACGCTCTGATCAGCCGGTTTGCCACCGGGCTTCCGGCTATAAATTTAATCTCCCCCCTTTTCTCTCCCGCCGGTTCGGTTTTCGCCCAGGTAATTTTATTTGTAATAATTGCCCCCTTAGTCGTGTCCCAGTTTAAAGAAGGTAATAAGATCTTCTGGGGTATAGTTTTAGGACTGGTCGCTGTTTCCGGACTCTTGTCCTTAAATACTTTGTTTTCCAACCGGCCGGTGCTTTTAGATTATCAATCAAGCTGGAAAATCGCCACCGGAGCGCTCGGGTCTTCTCTTTTATCGGCAATCGTTGGCGCTGGCTACAACCAGTTCCAAAATGTTTTCACAATGTACAAGCCGCTGGAATTCAATCTTTCCGGTTTTTGGAATTTAAAGTTCTCCTCGGCCGGCAGTTATTACTTGACTGTTTTGGCCACGTCAGGTATCGCCGGTCTGGCGGCCCTTTCATATATTGTCACCAGATTTATGAAAACGGCGCGTTTGCGGATGTCGCTAAATGTCGCCCGACCGACAGAATACGGCCTTCTGGGCTCAATTAGCGCCGCTTTCGTCCTGTTTGTCTTTTTTCCGGCCTCCAACTTAGCCCTGTTTATTCTTTTTTATTTATTAGGCCTGCTGACTGCCTACTACCGTCTGCGGGAAGTCACGGCTATCGCCCAGGTGAGCAACCGCAGTTTCAGTCCTCTCCTGTTCTTCCCGGCTTTGGCCGTTTTTGCCGGCGTCGCCTATTATCTGATCGCCCGGCTGTTTCTGGCCGATTATAATTTCCAAAAATCGCTTTCTGCCGTTGCTCAAAACCGCGGGGCTGATGCCTACAATTTGCAGATAAAAGCCATCGAACTGAATCCGTTTAACGACGCCTACCGGACATCTTACTCTCAAACAAATATTGCCTTGGCCGACGCAATTGCCGGCACCGCCACTCCCGGCGGCCAATTATCCGAGGCCCAAAAAAACAACGTTGTCCAATTAGTACAACAGGGAATCAGAGAAGCCCGAACAGCCACCGCCTTGAATCCGTTAAGATCGGCGAACTGGGAAAATCTGGCTATAATTTATAAGTCCTTGATCAACTTCGCCCAGGGCGCCGATCAATGGACCGTCAGCTCCCAAAATCAGGCCATAACTTTGGACCCCACCAATCCCCGTCTGCGACTTGATCTTGGCGGGCTGTTTTTGGCCGCCGGCCAGTACAATACCGCCGCCCAGGCCTTCAGTCTGGCTACCCAGCTGAAACCGGACTACGCCAACGCTTACTACAACTTGGCCCAAGCTTACAAAATGTTAAAAAATAATGATTTTTACAAACAAAATCTGCAGATGGCCAAAAATCTGGTCTGTCCGGTCAACCCATCTGACTGCGACAAAATAAACAACGAACTGGCGGAGGTAGAAAAATCCGAACAAACCATGACACAGTTGACTGGTACGAATCAGACTGCTACCGAAGCAGCCCAGCCCAATCTTCCTAAAGTCCGCCCTTCTCCTCCGCCGGAGATTTCTTCCCCAAGCGGTGAACTAAATCCATAGTTTTGATATAATAGCCGCGGTTTAATTTGAAGTTCGAAATTTGAAATTTAATCATCGAAAACCCATTTCCAATTGAAAATTTTCGAAAGGGCCATTAGCATAGTGGGAGTGCGTCGCATTCGCATTGCGAAAACGCCAGTCCGATTCTGGCATGGTCCACCATACTAAACTTTGTTATAATCAAAATTGTTTTCAAATTTTGTGAAAGGGCCCATAGGCTATCGGTAAACTGCCTCCATGGCATGGAGGATTGCGGAGTTCAATTCTCCGTGGGTCCACCAAAGTTTATTTACAGCGGAATTTGCCTCGCTCGGGGCTTCGCCCCTCGCTTCGGCGGGCATTTCGGCAAGATAATTCCACGGATTTTTAAAATCAATCGCCAGTTTTCCCGCCGCAAGGCGGCGGTTCGAGCCGATAGTTTTGAGAAAATTTTTCATCTCCGAAAAATTATCTTGCAAAGCGAGATTTTTAGCTTGGTTGGCCTCTAAAATCCAACTTCTTGTGAGTTCGAGCCAATGATTTCCTTTTCGCTCAAAATCAAATAGTTTTTCCTCAATATCTTTCTTTTCCGCCATAAGTTTGTTTTTCTTTTCTTGAAATTCAGAGAGTTCAAAACCGCCCTCAAGGTAGCCGTCCATTAAGCGGTCTATTTTTGTTTTTATGGCGGAAAGTTCGGTTTTAAGTTTTTGAGCGAAAAGATTTGACGATTGGCTGTTTTCTTTTTCCCATAGATTTATTCTTTCAAGATATTTTTCCCGCCAATCGTCAGGTAAAGAAGCTTTTTGACATTTTTCTTTTACCTGCTCGGTTAAAACTTCTTCCCGCAAAAAGCGAGTTTGCGAACAATTTTGCGTTTTGCTTTTGTGGGTGCAACGATAATAGACAAACTTTAGCCCGCTCTTTTTGATGTGCCGTTCCGCGGTTATGGCATAACCGCACTCTCCGCAAACCGCAAAATTGAGAAATTGAAAGTTTTTCGGTCCTCGCTTTTTGCGGGGCTTGCCGTTCAAAATCAACGCTTCTTGTATTCGGTCAAAAAGTTTCTTTGAAATCATTGGCTTATGCGACCCTTGATGAATCTCACCCCGATAGCGGAAATGTCCGTAATAAAACGGATTGGTTAAAATTTTCTGAATTGTAGACAAATGAAGCGGTTTTCCGTCTTTGGCAACCAAGCCAAGAGAAAACATTTTGCTTTGTATTGCCGTGAGCGTGTAATTTCCGGTAGCAAAAGCCCCTAACGCTTCCTTTACTTTCGCAAATGTCTTTTTGTCCGGCTCAATCGTGCGAAGTCGTGGCTCGTTGAAATATCCGAGAGGGGCTTTTGCCGAAAGTTCGCCCCGTCTGATTTTTTGTCTAATTCCTCGCAAAATGTTTTCTCTTAAATTGTCGGTGTAGTATTTCGCTTGTCCGAAGGCGACACTCAACATAAATTTTCCTTGAGGTGTCGCTTCGAACCAAAATGTCGGGAATTTTAGCGATCTGATTTTCAAGGTGTCCACCAAGTAAATCACTCGTCCGCCGTCTATTGAATTTCTGGCTAATCTGTCGGGATTCCACGCTAAAATTCCCGAAGCGTTGCCTTTTTCAATTTCCGACATCATAAAATTAAAAACTTCTCGGCCCGGCTCTTTGGCTGTTTTGCTTTCATAAAATTCTTTTACAATGAAAAGATTATTTTGCTTGGCAAACTCTCGCAGTTCCGTGAGCTGGGCCTCAATAGACAAAACCTGTCTTTCCTCGTCCTCGCTTGATTTGCGACAATAGATGAAATATTTAATCATAATTTTTACTCCTTAATTATAATTGAAAAAGGAAACGCACACCGACAATTTAATAAAATCTCGCTTTGCCTTTCGCCTTTAGCGAAAGAAAAAAATCGGCTCATTGCCCTTTGGGCAATATCCCGCATTTGCGGGATGAACCGCCGCCTTGCGGCGGGAAAACTGGCGATTGATTTTAAAAATCCGTGGAAT
>CAYZNO010000065.1:0-5032 GCA_964479685.1 uncultured Gammaproteobacteria bacterium | reverse complement strand
AAAAAGCGGGCCGGGAAATCCGATCCGCTTTTTTGTTTTATGTTAGATAAGCGATTCCTTGTTTGAGGCGAAGGCGACACAGTTTCTGATGTCCGATTCTCCCATGAGCCATTTGACTACCCGGGCCAAGCCGATGCCGCAGCCGGCGTGGGGAACGCTGCCGCCGTTTTTCAGTTGTTCAATGTACCAGCCAAAATCGCTGATATTGCCACCTTTTTCCAGGAGGCGTTTGAACATCCTTGAATTTTTGAGCCGTCGAATCATTGTCTCGGGTTCGTGCACCCGTGCCGCGGCTCCGACCGCCTCTCCGCCGTAAGGCAGGATCAGGTCGGCCGAAAGAACCCGGCCGGGATTTTCTTTATCCGGCAGCATGTTGAAAAATTTTTCCACATCGATTTTTTTCTTGAAGTCCCACATCGGGTCGGGGAAGCGGGTGATGAAAACCGGTTGTCCTCCGAAATGCTCCACTATTTTTTGTTCTTCGGCGGAGCTTATGTCGTCACCCCATTCTTTTTGGCAGCCTAGTTCGTTCAAGAGTTTGATAGCATCGTCGTAGTTGATGCGCGCGAAATGGACCGGCAGATTTTTCAATCTTTCGACGTCTTTCTTTTTTAAATTTAGTTTTTTTATTTTGTCCGGATCGCTGATCAAGCCGAGCGCCATTGACTCAATAATATTTTCAATTTCAGAGAGCAGACCGTCAAAGTTCGTTGGTAATTCTATTTCAAGCATTTGAAATTCGGTCAGATGCCGATCGTCAACTTTTGGCTCGGCCCGAAAACTCGGTCCGATGCAGTAAACATTGCCTAATTTGGGAACCAAGGCCTCAAGATAAAGCTGGCCGGTCTGGCAAAGATAGCCGCGTTTTTTGCTGAACCATTTTTCTTCACCCTGGGCGCTCGTTTCAAAAAGAGTGTCAACATTTTCGCAGGCGCCGCTGGCCCGGACAATCCGCGGAGTGATTATTTCGGTGTAGTTCGCGGCTTCCAAATAATTTCTGGCTGATTTTAGAATTTGGTTTGTAATCTTTATGGTTTTTTCGTTCATATATTATATAGTAAAGATTAAGTATAAAAAGGACCGCCCTTTAGGGCGGCCCACGGGACGGAACCGAACAAAAATTCTTTAGATAAAAAAATCTCCCCTGCCGGGGAGATTTTATAAACCCTAGATAATATTTTTTGGGAAAACATGGCGGCATTTTTGGCATACCCCGTTAGAAATCTGCTTAAATTATTAACGACAGTTCTTTGGAGTAATAGATTTTTTTACTTTTCACCCCGTTCTTTTCCGGAGAAAATTTTTTTGAAAAATTTTTCATCAAAGATTTCTAACGGGGCATAGCCACCACTTAGAATATCACATCTGGGAAGCTTGTCAAAATTCTTTATTTTAAGCCAAAATTTTTTATTTATCCACAGGGTTTCTGATCTGTTTTTTGATACCTTATAATCCTTTAAATTTTTTCCACCAATTAGAAAAAGTTCCAGTTTTGAGGCCTAGGCCGACCAGGGTGAGGCCCAAGAGTCCGCTTGCCGCGCCAAGATAGAGGTTAATATTTTTATCGTCGGTTTTAGTTGGGGTTTCGGCGGCGGATAATTTTTCTGCCTCAGTCTGAGTTTTTATTTTTAGATCAGTTTCATAGCGCGGGAGTAAACGAAAGCCGGTTTTGGTTTGGCTCACAATGCCCACAGTTTCAATTTGGTCGCCGATTTTTATTTTTGGTTTGGGAAAAGCCAGAGTCGATTTGAAATAAACCCTGAGTTCGCCGTCGTCATCTCCCAAATATAAATTACTGCCGCTTTTTTCCGTGACTTCGCCGGTAGCGGACACAAGACAGCCTTCGAGCGACTCGTCGATTTCATTTAGTTTCGTGTTAAGAGGCATTGGAGCTTCTTTTGATTCCAAAACTTTAATATCATTTTTGGCCGCTACTTTGATTCTTTTTTCTCCGCCCGATTCAGACAAAATTCCGGAAATCTCCACAAGGTCGCCGAGGTTCAGTTTCGGAAAATCTTTCTTATACATATATATCTGGATTCCTGGACATCCTTCGGGGTCGGCAATATAGAAAATTTGCGTTCCCAAAACTCCCGGTTCGGAAATTACTTGTCCTTGGACTTTAACGCCGTCGCCTAAATCAAGGTTTCTGATTTCGTCGAGCGTAGTTTTTACAAAACTGGTTGATTTTTTACTGCTGGATTTTTTTGCGGCAACTTTTTCTTTGAATTCAAAAATATTTTTTGCGCCGGGGGTAAGCTTGGTTGTCCATTCGTAATTTCCACTATCGTCGCGCGCGAAAGATGCGCCCTCGGTCACGTCGTCATAATTTGTTTCAAAAAATACTTCGCCGTCCGGATCAAGAATCCGCACGGAGTCGTAAGTGTTGTTCAGGGCCAGTTTAGTTTGTTCTTTTTTAAATATCATATATTTTCCGGCGCCGATAATCGTGCCGTCGGGAATTTTGTACGGCCGGATGCCGGCTTCGTCGTCGTCAAGTTTAAAGCCGGATAAATCAAACGATTCGCTGGCAGGATTATAAAGTTCAATCCACTCGGCCTCGTCCGACCCGGCAGGATTCGGCAGGGCTTCGCTGATAACGATTTGTAAGTCGCCGGTTTCCTGAACTTCGGAAATGTTTTCCGACGCCGCGGAATCAGTAATTTTTATATATTGTTCGGCCGTATCCGCGGCTCCGGCCGCGTCACGCACCGTCAAGATAATTTTAAACTTGCCTTTTTTCTGGTAAGTGTGGCTTGTACTTTCGCCTTGTCCCAAGTTTCCGTCGCCGAAATTCCAGGAAAAATTAAGAGCGTCATCGTCCGGATCGGTGGAATCGGAAGCATCAGTAATTATTGTTTCGCCGACCTCGGCTTCGGCCGGGGCGGAAATGGCGGCTTTGGGTGGTTGGTTTTTCTTGGTAATGATATTTTCCGCTCCCGGGGTCGGGGTGGTTGTCCAAAAATAATCGGTCTCACTTCTGGCAAAAGAAGTTTCTTCGGCCACCGAGCCGGAATATTCGGCCGAGGCGACAAGCGCTCCGTCCGGGCCGTAAAGTTTTGCCGCTTCCGTCCCGCTGTTGTTCAGAGCAATGCCGGTCGTCTTGCGGTAAAGAACGAAAAAATCGTTTGGTTTTATTTTTACGGAAGTGAAATCGGCGGTTTTGATCGTATAAGTTTTAGTGCTGGCATCGCCGACCTTCCAGCCGGTTAAATCAATTTCGGCCGTGCCAATATTTTTTAATTCGATAAATTCGTTGTAGCTGTCGCTGCCTTTTGGGTTGGGAAAAATTTCATTGACGATTATGTCTTTGGAATAGCTCACGGATTCCGGCAGGGCGCCGCCGGCGTTGGTCGAGTTTTTAGTCGGAGTGCTGGCGGCAAAGTCGTTAAAATCATTATTGGTATTTTGTCCGTCGGATTTCCGGGATACGGAATTAGGGTCGCTCGCGGCCGGAGCGTTGTCAGAAGTATCGCCGTCGTCCCAGTTGCCGTAGGCGGCTTGGTCAATAATTGTGCCGGCTGGGTCAATCAGGACGATCAGGTCGCCCGAGTTATTTAAAATTCCTTTGGGTTTTTCTAAAACGTAAAAACCGAGAGGGGCAACGGTTCCCGAGAGCGTGGTCGAGGTTTCCGCGCCGTCTTCTAGGGTCCAATTGGCGAGATTTATTGATTCGTCGGTAGAATTATAAAATTCAATCCATTCATTTCCTCCGTCAGCCGGATCGGCGACAAATTCATTAATCAAAAGCGAGCCGATCGGCCAGGAGGGCGGGGAAGAGGGGGTGGTTTCGGCGGGCAAAGTTCCGCCGCCTGAGGAAGGCGGAGTAGTGATAATATTGGCAGTTCCTTTGGTCAAAGTTGAAGTGGCGGCGAAGTCAGTTAAGTCATTATCGGTATCGCCAACGTCGGTTTTTCTAGCCGTGGAATTCGGATCAGAGGCCTTTGGGGCATTGTCGGCCTTGTTGCCATCATCCCAGGCGCCGTAACTTACTTGGTCAATAATTGTCCCGTCGGATTTTTTTAGTTTAATAATGTCGCCGTCGTTATTCAACCGGTTTGAGGAAAGTTCAATAATTTGGAATGCAGCAGAACCGACGGTGCCTGATAGTGTAAAAATCGTTCCGACTCCGTCTTCAAGCGTCCAGCCGGTCAAATTTATATCAAAAGTTTGTTTGTTATAAAGTTCAATCCATTCTTCACCATCAGCCGGGTCGCTAACGAATTCGTTTATAACAACATCGCCAACTCCCGGTTCGGCTGGCGCGGAGCAGTCGGCCGGGCAAGTGGCAAAATTTTCTCCGGCCTCGCAGGCGCCGTTTCCGCAAACCGGCGCTGGCAAGTCTGGTTTTGGCGGACTGGAAATATTTTGCGGATTAGGTGCCGGCTGCAAAATAAAATCAGCGGAATTATCATCGGTGTCTTCTCCGTTGCCCAAATCGCCGCCGAATTTTCTCTCCACGCTTTGGTTTGCCGGCGGGGCCGCGACGGCTGTTCCTTCCGGCGAGTCGGCCGTGCCATAGCCGATTTTATCTACGATTGACGGATCAGTTGCCGAAGTTAAAGTTGTTTGGTTATTCACCAAAAAGATGTGGCCGCCCGCGCCAGATATGGAAAAAGTGGAGTGGCTCATGTCCGGAGTTGTGGCGCCGGTATAATCGTTGTGCGCCACCAAATACCAACCGTGAGTCGGAACACTTGCTCCAGTCGAAAAATTTTTTTTATAAAAAGTCGTGCCCGTGGCACTTTTATATTGGATGGACCAAGTTTCAATATTTACGGCGCTCGTGGTCGGGTTATAAATTTCTATAAATTCATCGTCGCTCGCTGTCGCCCCGGCGACCTGGATTTCGCTTATTACCAAATGGTCGGCCGCGGCGGCTTCCAAATTTCTCCCAAAAATAAAAAATCCCCCTGTCGCGAGAATTAAAATTAAAAAAGAGCAGAATATTTTTCCTTTCATAGTCCTCCTTGTTTGTTAAGCCAAAATTTATTCCTTGATTTTATCGTAGGGTAGATTCTGGCATCCTTTA
>CAYZNO010000064.1:2683-5063 GCA_964479685.1 uncultured Gammaproteobacteria bacterium | reverse complement strand
GCTCCCAGTAACCGCGGGCCAGTTCGAAGGCCTGGGCCTGGGCGTTCATGTCGCCGATCTGGCTAATGAGGTAACCGATCTTGAAGACCGGCTTCTCGCCCTCGGCGCATCCGTCACAGAAGGCGGCGATCTCGTACTTCTTCGCACCCTCGGTCACGACCTCAATGATCCGTCCGTAGCGGATCTTCCCGACGCTGTTGCCGCTCGGGTGCCCGCACTTGCTGCACTTCCGGACCGGCTTCGGCTTCGGCGCCTCGACCGCGATGGACGACTCGGGCTTCTCCGCCTCCGCCGCCTCGACGACCACTTCGGACTCCTCGACCATCTCGACCGCCGCGCTGCTGTTCTCTTCCATTAAAAACCTCCCTGTTATTCGAACCATTACGAAAATCAGACCGGGAACATCCACAGTCTGACCTTGGCTATCCGTATTTTTCAACGGAGTACGCCAGAGGAATTTGGAGGCGAGTGAGCCGTTCCAATTAGCATTGGTACGACAATGGCGTTTTGGCGAGTTGAATCTTAGTAATCCCATAAGGGAAAACCGAGCTTTAACTCAACCGAACACCGAGTCCTATGGTTGCCAATTAATGGTCCGTTCGGACTTTCCTCCTCCAAGTTTCTCTGGCGTTTGTTGTAAGGAACTAATCCCCGCAAGAACTTTTTATATCTCATTACTTCTTTTGGTTGTTTTTGCCTTTAAACGCTGGCGGGGCCAGCCACGACAAGCACTTTTTTTGTTTTAAGCTCATTTTAGCTTAACAAGTAAGTATAACACGTATCTTAGATTTTGTCAAGAGCTTTTGACACTATTTTCCATAAAAATCATTATTTTGGCTAATTTAAAACAAAATAAATTGTCATAAATAATCAAAAAATCACCATTTTCAGGTGATTTTTCTTTTAACTGATTTTTTCTTTATTTCTTTAAAACCGCTAAAAATGCCTCGGGCGGAATGTCAACTTTGCCCAATGCCTTCATTTTTTTCTTGCCCTTTTTCTGTTTTTCGAGCAGTTTGTTCTTTCTTGTAACATCTCCCCCGTAAAGTTTGGCGGTCACGTCTTTTTTCATCGCCGGCAGGTGCTCCGAAGCGACAATTTTCCCGCCGATCGCCGCCTGAATTTTTACTTCAAACATCTGGCGCGGCAAAACTTTTTTTAACGACTGGACGATACGCCGGCCGACATCCTGGGCCGTATCGCGGTAGACAATCGTCGAGAGCGCCTCAACCGGTTCAGCGGCAACCAAAATATCCATTTTCAAAACATCGGCTTCCTTGTACCCGGAAAATTCGTAATTCAGCGAGGCATAGCCTGAACTGACACTTTTCAATTTATCATAAAAATCCACGAGAATTGCCGAGAGCGGAATTTCATAATGCAAAATTACCCGGTCGGCGTCCAGATATTCGGTATTAAGATAGACTCCCCTCTTTTCCTGAACCATCTGCATGATTCCGCCGATGTAGTTCGAAGGCGAAACAACATCGATTTTAATCCACGGTTCTTCGATCATTTTTATATGGCTCGGATCGGGCAGTTCCGACGGACTTTTCACGATTAACACTTCCCCTTTCTGGTTGGTGATCCGATAAGCCACTGAAGGAACGGTCACGATCACATCAAGGTTATGTTCGCGCCGCAGCCGCTCTTCGACGATTTCAAGATGCAGGAGGCCCAAAAGGCCGCAACGAAAACCAAAACCTAAAGCCTTTGACTGTTCCGTCTCGAAAGTCAGCGACGCATCATTAAGTTTTAGTTTCAAAATCGCTTCGCGCAATTTCGGGAAATCGTCGCCCTCCTTACAGAAAATTCCGGCGAAAACCATTGGCTTAACTTCCTTGTACCCGGGCAAACCCTGAACCGCTAACTCCGAATCATTAACCGTAACCGTATCACCGACCCGGCACTTTTCTATCTCTTTTAGGCCGGTAACAACATAGCCGATCTCGCCGGCTGAAAGTTTTTCCGATGGTGAAAATTTCGGCCTGAAATATCCGACTTCTAAAACTTCGCTTTGGGTTTTTGTCGCCATCAAGAATATTTTGTCGCCTCTTTTTACTTCCCCATCAACGAGGCGCACATAGGCCACAACTCCCTTATAGTCATCGTATTTTGAATCGAAGATAAGGGCGCGCAGCGGTTTTTCTTTTTCTCCTTTGGGCGGCGGGATTTTCTCGGCCACTGCTTCCAAAATTTCTGGCACACCGGCGCCGCTTTTTCCGGAAGCGAGAATTACATCTTCTTCCTTGCAGCCGATCAACGCCGTCATTTCCTGGACGGTTTTTTCCACTTCGGCGTTTTTCAAATCGATTTTATTGACAACCGGAATTATAGTTAAATTTTGTTCCAACGCCAGATAAAGATTGCCGAGCGTCTG
>CAYZNO010000064.1:0-2673 GCA_964479685.1 uncultured Gammaproteobacteria bacterium | reverse complement strand
CTGGGCCTGAACGCCCTGGGTCGCGTCAACTAAAAGCAGGGCGCCTTCCACGGCGGCAAGCGACCGGGAAACTTCATAATTGAAATCGACGTGGCCGGGCGTATCGATCAGATTCAAAATGTTTTCCTTATAATTCATCCTGACCGGCTGCAGTTTTATAGTAATCCCCCTCTCTCTTTCCAAATCCATCATATCGAGCATCTGCGCTTTCATCTCCCGCTTGGCTACGGTTCCGGTAAATTCCAAAAGTCGGTCGGCAAGCGTCGACTTGCCGTGATCAATATGGGCGATGATACAAAAATTTCTTATTTTTTCCTGCATCACTTTTGTCCCTCCTCGTCGTTAATAATCGGCCGTTTTACCCTGAATAATTTATATTTAATCGCGTCGCGGACGGCAAACATTTCCCGGGAACCCAAAGCAAGACCGGCGACAACAAAAACCACAAGCCCGACCAAACCGGCGCCCAACCCTTGTCCGAAAACTCCCAAAAATGTCTGCATATCAACGTAAGGTGCGAGCAGAACTTTCATCCCCTGAATACTCGAAGCCATTAAAACCGCCGCCACGCTTGTTTTAAAAACCGAATTCAAGATACTCGCCTCGCCGAGCGATCCAAATTTGATCCGCAAAAAAATCCAGAGCATGCAGAAGTTAAAAATACTGGAAACGGAAAAGGCTAAAGCTAATCCGACCACGCCCCACGGAGCTGCCATTAAAACCGCCAAAAAAACATTAGCCACGGCTGAAACCAAACCGATAAAAAACGGCGTTTTGGTATCCTGAAGGGCGTAAAAAAATCTGGCAAGAAGAGGAATCAACGCCTGGGCGAATAAACTGATGGAAAAAAACGCCAGCGTATCGGCGGTAAGAATTGTATCCTCCCAATCAAAGCTCCCCGAGCCTAAAATAACACGGACAATCTGTGCCCGCAAAACCATAAGTAAAACGGCTGCCGGAATTATAAAAAATGAAATTTGCCGGACGGCGTGCGCGAAACTTTTGGCCATTTCCTCTCTTCGTCCGCCGGCAGCGTGTTCGCCAAAAACGGGAAAAGCCGCCACGGCAAAAGAAATGCCGATAATTCCGATTGGAAAATATTGGAGATTGCTCGCAAGATTGAAAACCGTGAGGCTGCCGGAAGCAAGCGTCGAGGCGATTACGGTCATAACCACGAGGTTGATCTGGGAAATTGCCAGCCCCAAAGTACGCGGCACCATCAGCTTCCCTATTCTCCTTACGCTTCTGTTCGCAAGATCAAAAACCCGGCGGTAACGGTAGCCGAGCTCCAGGACGGAAGGCAGCTGGATCATGGCGTGGGCGATTGCCCCCAAAACGACGCCGAACGCCAGGCCGTAAACTCCCCACCAATTCACGAAAAACAGCGCTCCGATAATTATACCAAGATTGTAAAAAATCGGCGCCAGGGAATAAATAAAGAATCTTTTAAACGACTGAAGAATTCCGCCGAGAATATTTGAAAATCCCAAGAAGATGGGAGAGAGCATCATGATTTGAGTCATTGTCACGGTCAAAGCCATTTTTTCCGAAGTGAACCCGGGCGTAATAAGAGGGACGACGAAGGGACTAAGGGCGATGAACAATCCGCATAAAACGATCATCGCCGCTCCCATGATATTTACCAGACCGTTAACAATATCCCAGGCTTCGTTCATTCCTTCTCCCTTTTCTTTCGCCTCGCAGACGGCGGCCATAAAGATGGGAATAAATCCGGCGGAGAGGGCGCCGAGAATCAGAAGATTGAAAATCAAATCAGGAATACGGAAAGCGGCGTAATAAACATCGAGCGTGTCCCCTGCCCCGAACTGGCCGGCGAGAACCCTGTCGCGGATTACCCCCAAAAAACGGGACGCCAAAGAAGCTGCTCCCAAAAGGAGAGCAGCCCCAGTAATAGTTTTTGATTCGCCGTTAAAAATCTTTTGCAACACCATTATTTTTTATCCTTTTTTATTTTAGTCCGCCCGTGGCGTGACCGTGCGTTTTACACTTTTCCCGCCGGAAATTTTATTTTAAATTTTTAATTTGCCGGGCAATCGTCAGCTCCTCGTTTGTCGGGAGGGCCATAATTTTCGGCTGACCGGAAATTCTCATATCTTTCATTATCAAATCCCTGACCGTCCTGTTTCTTTCTCCGATTCCCGCCGTGAAAACTATCGCGTCAACTTTTCCCAGGATGGCGGCGTAGGCACCAAGATATTTTTTTATCCGGTAGACGAAAACCTGCAGCGCAAGTTTTGCCATTTTCTTTTTCTCCGCACTGGCGGCTTGCCCTCTAAACCCTGCCACACTGTAGCCGGCGGATGTCAAAACTTCGCGCATGTCGGAAAAACCCGAAAGGCCGAGAAGGCCCGACTTTTTATTTAAAATATTATCAACTTCCTGCGGCGAAATTTTTAAATCCCGGATCAGATAAAGCGGAATAGCCGGATCAAGGTCGCCCGATCGCGTTGACATTACAAGACCTTCAAGCGGCGTAAAACCCATACTTGTATCTATCGCCCGCCCGCCGCGAATCGCGGTAACGCTCGCCCCGCTTCCGAGATGGCAGGTGATAAAATTAAGTTTTGCGAGCGGTTTCTTTAAAATTCTTGCCGCCTCGTTCGCCACATATTGATGAGAAATCCCATGAAAACCGTAACGCCTGATCCCGTA
>CAYZNO010000063.1:0-5089 GCA_964479685.1 uncultured Gammaproteobacteria bacterium | reverse complement strand
TTTGGGCGAGTTGCTCAAAAACTACAACGCCGCGCCGGAAAAAATCAAAAAAATAGACATTGAAGTCAAGGAAGATACCAGCTGGAGTTATTGGCTTTCTTCCCTCCTTCCCTTTTTGATCCCCTTTATCCTGGTCGTGGTCGTGATTTATTTCATGATGCGCCAGGTCCAGGGAGCTAACACCCGGGCCATGATGTTCGGCCAGTCGGGAGCTAGGGAGGCGCCAAAAAACGCCAAGAAAAAAATTACTTTTCGCGACGTGGCCGGAGTAAAAGAAGCCAAGGAAGAACTTTGGGAAGTGGTTGAATTTTTGAAAAGCCCAAAAAAATTTACGACCCTTGGCGCGAAAATCCCCAAAGGCGTTTTGCTGATGGGATCTCCCGGAACGGGCAAAACCCTGCTCGCCAAAGCCGTGGCCGGCGAAGCCAATGTCCCCTTCCTTTCCATTTCCGGTTCGGAATTCGTGGAAATGTTTGTCGGGGTCGGGGCGGCAAGAGTCCGCGATCTTTTCGCTAAAGCCAAAAAAAGCGCTCCCTGCATTATTTTTGTTGACGAACTTGACGCGGTCGGCCGCCAGCGCGGAACGGGATTGGGCGGAAGCCACGACGAGCGCGAACAAACTTTAAACCAAATTTTGGTCGAGATGGACGGTTTTGATCCGAATTCCGGAGTGATCGTTTTGGCGGCAACCAACCGCCCCGACGTTTTGGACCCAGCGCTCTTGCGTCCCGGACGCTTTGACCGGCGGGTAATTTTAGACGAACCGGATTTGAACGACCGCGAAGCGATTTTAAAAATTCATTCAAAGGGAAAACCTCTGGCCGACGATGTTGATTTGAAAAGGATTGCCGAACGGACTCCCGGCTTTTCCGGCGCCGATTTGGCCAATCTTTTAAACGAAGCGGCGATCTTGACCGCCCGCCGCAACAAACAGCGGATCGGCATGGAAGAAATCCGCGAATCGGTGGAAAAAGTTTTGCTCGGTCCGGAACGAAAAAGCCATATTCTTTCCGACCAGGAGAAAAAAATCACCGCCTACCACGAAGCAGCCCACGCCCTGGTTGCCCATGAGTTACCGCACGCCGATCCGGTCCATAAAGTTTCCATTATTTCCCGCGGCCGGGCCGCCGGTTACACTCTGAAACTGCCGGCCGAAGACAAACATCTCCACGCCAAATCGGAATTCATTGACGACCTGGCCGTTTTTCTCGCTGGGCATACCGTGGAAAAAGAAATTTTTGGCGAAGTGACGACCGGCGCCTCAAACGATTTGAGACAGGCCACCCGCCTCGCTAAAAAACTGATTACCGAATTTGGCATGAGCGAAAAACTAGGGGCCCGGACTTTCGGCGAAAAGGAAGAAATGATTTTCTTGGGTAAAGAAATCCATGAACAGCGCGACTACAGTGAAAAAGTCGCGGAAATCATTGACCAGGAAGTGAGCCACCTGATTGGCGAAGGGGCCAAAACGGCGCTCGGCATTATCAGACACAAAAAAGACAAACTGGAAGAGATTGTTAAGATACTTTTAGAAAAAGAAACTATGGAAAAAGAAGAATTTGACGCGATATTTAAAAAATAATAAATAAGCCCCCGCTCCGGCGGGGCGCGAGGAGGAAATATGTTTAAAAAACATGGGCCGTTCTACCGCCCGATTTTGAAGAAAGCCTGGGAAATTACCAGGAAAAACCGCTTCTTATGGGTTTTTGGTTTGTTTGCCGCCTTGGCCGGCAACGGCGGAATTTATGAAATTTTAGTCAAGGGCTTCAACCGGGTCGCCGGTCAGGGGGAGATTCTTTCTGATAACACCAGCGGTCTTTTTACCTGGAGTATTTTTGCTCTGCCGCGCCTGGAAGACATTTACGAAACTTCGCCGCTTTTTGCAAACTTTTTCTGGATTGTCGTTTTTATTGCCTTAGGAATTCTCGCCGTTCTTATCTGTCTTAATATCTTATCGCGCGGAGCACTCATTAATTGCGTCAAAAAAATCACCGGCCGGCGGAAAACCAACTTGGCCGACGGCTGGGAAGCCGGCAAAAAATATTTTTGGCCAATTCTCGGGTTGAATGCCCTGGCCAAAGCCGCTATTTTCAGTCTTCTGGTTTTACTCACTGTCCCAGTAATGTTTTTCATTACTGGCGGGGGCGGCAGTCCCGGCTGGAACGTTTTTCTCTACGTTACCTCATTCGTTGTTTTCACTTTGCTCGCCCTTTTTGTTTCCTTTATGGCTATCTATGCCTCCTGCTTCACGGTTCTGGAAGACATGCCTTTCGTCGAGTCAATCCGAGCATCTTGGAAACTTTTTATCAAAAATTGGTTTGTTTCGCTTGAAATGTCACTAATTCTTTTCCTGGCCGTTTTTATCGCCGGCTTTGCCCTGATGCTTTTCACTATCGTTTACATGGTTCCAGTCGCCCTCCTGCTTCTTGCTTTTGCCTATCTCGATCTTCAAATCGGTTTCATGCTGATTGTTTTCCTGGGCATCATGGGCTGGCTAGTTCTTCTTGGCTTTACCGGCGCGGTGCTTTCGGCTTTTCAATTTTCGGCCTGGACTCTGCTTTTCATGGAAATAAGCAAAAAAAGAATCTGGAGCAAATTATTGAGATTTGTCGGATTAACAAGATAGGCGTTGGAAGTTAGAAGATAGAAGTTAAAATGAAAAATTAAAATTTAGGTATTAGAAATTTTCAAGATATGGGAAACCAATCCATTGAGGATCTCCTGAAAAATTACGGAGCGAACAAAATTGATACTCCGGAGATCGCCTCGGAAAAAACCAAAGAAAAATTTGAAGAAAAGATGGAGGCGATTGCCTTGAAAGAAAAAGAAAAACTGGCGGCCACGAAAGCCGCCTCGCTTGGCGTTCCCTACATCAGCCTGAAAGGGTTCCCAATCAGTCCGGAAACTCTGACTTCCGTTCCCAAGGAACTGGCGGAAAAATTAAAAATTATTTGCTTTTTGAATACCGGTACGGAAATCCGGCTCGGCGCGGTCGATCCAACGGGCGATCAAATTAAAGAACTGCTTTTGAGCCTTGAAGATAAGTTCCATTCGCACGGCGTCATTTACCTAATTTCAGAAAATAGTTTCAACACGGCTTTCAATCTTTATGCCGCGCTACCGACAATTAAAAAGATTGTCAGCGGGGTGGAAATTACTGAGGCGGATCTAAAAAAATATTCCGAGGAAATAAAAAATTTCAAACAATTGAACGAAAAAATCCAGAAGGCCAATATTACCGATATCGTCACCATGGTGATTGCCGCGGCCATTACCGGACGATCATCTGATATACACGTCGAAGCCGAAGAAAAAGACATTAAAATCAGATTCAGGATCGACGGCGTGCTACAGGACGCGGCGGCGCTTTCGAAAGACCTCTGGTCTAAAGTCATTTCCCGCATTAAACTGCTTTCCGGACTGAAAATCAACGTAACCGACATCCCGCAGGACGGCCGCTTCACTATTTTTGTCAAAGAAGGAAAAATTGATGTTCGTGTCTCCTGCCTGCCAACTTCCTACGGCGAATCTGTTGTTATGCGTCTCTTAATGCCTTCCTCCGCCGGCCTTGGTTTCGAAGGCCTTGGTCTTTGGGAACCGGCCTATTCACAGCTCAAAGTTCAGACAGAACGGCCAAACGGCATGATCATTACAACCGGCCCGACCGGTTCAGGTAAAACCACCACGCTTTACGCTATTTTAAATAAACTGAACGAGCCGGGCGTAAAAATTATTACTCTGGAAGACCCGGTTGAATATAAATTAGCCGGCATCAACCAGAGCCAGATTGATTACTCCCGCGATTATACTTTTGCCAAAGGCCTGCGTTCGATTTTGCGCCAGGATCCCGATGTGGTCATGGTCGGAGAAATTCGCGATCTGGATACGGCCGACATTGCCATCCAGGCGGCGCTGACCGGCCACTTGGTTATTTCCACCATCCATACGAACAGCGCCTCCGGCGCCATTCCGAGATTCATGTCCATGGGCGTAAAACCTTTTTTACTCGCTCCGGCCTTAAACGCCGTTATCGGCCAGCGCCTGGTACGCCGGATTTGCGAAAACTGCAAGACCGAAGACAAACTCGATGCGGAAACCATGGCCCGGGTTAAAAAAATCCTTGACGAACTACCTTCCGAGGTCAAGGAAAAATACCAAAAAGACCTGACAGCCATGAAATTTCTGAAAGGAACTGGTTGCGAAGCCTGCAACGGTATTGGCTATAAGGGACGGCTTGGCATTTATGAAATTATGGTCATGAGCGCGGAAATAGAAAAAATAATTTTGTCGGAACAGGTCTCCGAATACCAGATGCAGGACATTGCCACCAAGGCCGGCATGGTTACCATGGTCCAAGATGGCCTATTAAAAGCTCTTGGCGGCATAACTTCGGTCTCCGAAGTCTTTGAAGCCGCGGAGTAAAAAAATAATAAAAATTAAAGCGGCCGCAAGGCCGCTTTCTTGATATAAAAAAGAAAAAAATTAATTTTCGATTTCTATAATTCTTTCATCTTCTTCGTTTCCTAAATCCATCTTTATTTTTATCACTTTTCTCCCACGCAAAATTTCCGGCACTTTGTCCGCCCACTCAATCACGGTGACAGTATCCGACCGGCCGAGCCAGTCGAGCAATCCTATCTCTTCCAGCTCACCCGCACCACTCAATCTATATGCATCAACATGACACAAATATTTAATATACCCCTTACCTGTCAAAGGACTTACACTGTATATTTTCATCAACAAAAAAGTCGGGCTTTGAACCCGCGATTTAATTCCAAACCCTTTCGCCAAACCCTTGGCAAAAACCGTTTTCCCGGCGCCCAATTCGCCAAACAATGCCAATAATTCCCCACCGCGGAGCGTTTTGGCGAACTTTTTTGCGAAAACCAAGGTTTCTTTTTCATTTTTAAAAAATTTTTTCATATACCTTAATATATCTAACCATAAATCTGTAAAAAATAAAACCCGCCATGCTCTGACGGGTACCCCCCTGTTATTTTCCTCCGTCTTTTTTGGCTAGCCTTTGCAATCTTCTGATTGCCATCCCTGCGATTTCCTTGACCCCCTTTGAACTAAGGCCATAAGC
>CAYZNO010000062.1:3255-5170 GCA_964479685.1 uncultured Gammaproteobacteria bacterium | reverse complement strand
TTTGATAATCGTCGCGTTCGTCGTTCAAAAAAATTTAAAAGAAATCCCGAGAGGTTTGCAAAATGTAGTGGAAATAGTTGTTGATGGCGCGTTGAATTTTATGGAAACAATTACGGGCGACAGGAGGCAGGCCAAAAAATTTTTCCCGATAGTATTTACGATATTTATTTTTGTGATTCTGTCCAATTGGGTTGAGGTAGTTCCAGGCTTGGGTTCAATCGGCATTTGGGAGGAACACCACGGAAAAACTATTTTAGTACCGTTTATCCGTTCCGCGTCGGCTGACCTTAATGTTACTTTGGCTATTGCGGTATTTTCTGTGATTTCTACCCAGATTTTTGGCATCGTCGGTATCGGATTTTGGAAATATGGAAAAAAATTCTTACCATTCAACGGTTTGTTTAAAATAAAATATGAGTTTTTGCCAGTTCCTTCTTTTAACGGAATTGTAAATTTTTTCGCGGGTTTTCTGGAATTAATTGCTGAGTGCGCGAAAATTGTTTCCTTTTCTTTCCGGCTCTTTGGCAATATTTTTGCTGGTGAAGTTTTACTAACCGTTGTGAGTTTTCTCGTGCCATATGTTGTGCCCTTGCCGTTTTTACTTCTGGAATTTTTTGTTGGATTTATCCAGGCTCTGGTTTTTTCGATGTTGACTCTAGTATTTTTGAAAATGGCAGTGACAGAACACGAGCATGAAGAACATGAAGCACACAAAACACATTCATGAATTAATAATTAACTAAAACGACAGTTAATCGCCGACGTTAAACAAAAAATTTCCGTCGAACCTGCCCGTCAATTGCCGTCCGCCAAAAATCTAGTTAAACTCGACTTAGATAATGGTCGAAATCTTTAACTAAAATAAAACAGAAGGCGTAGGCAGGCGGGAGCAGATGACTGTCTAAATAAATTATGGCAGTTAATGAAACAAAAGAAGTGGCGACTGGCTTACTGGGCAATCTTGATGCCATAAAAGCCATTGCTGCCGCCCTTACTATCGCTATAGGCGCTTTTAGTCCGGCAATGGCGATTGGTAAATTAGCCGGAAAAGCGATGGAGTCAATTGGCAGAAACCCCGAGGCTGCCCCCAAAATCCAGACCGCGATGATTCTGGCGATCGCCTTTACCGAAGCCATCGCCATTTACGCGTTGGTCGTAGCGCTGATCATCAAGTTCGTTTAGCCCACGGTTCACAGTTCACAGATAAACGACTGTGAACTGAAAACTTTGAACTAACAACTAATTTATGGAACTATTAACAAAATTAGGAATTGATTGGCGCCTGCTTATTGCCCAGCTTATAAATTTTTTAATTTTACTTTTTATCTTATACAGATTTTTGTATAAGCCAGTCATTAATTTATTGGATAACCGGAAAGAGAAGATCGAAAAAGGTCTTCGCGATGCCAAGCAGCTTGGCGCAGAATTGGAAAAAACTAAAGAACTTCAGGCTGCAGAAATTAAAAAAGCAAAGCAGGAAGCGATGACTATTATTAAGGAAGCCCAAAAGACGGCCGAAGCCTCTAGCCAGGAAACTAAAGCAAAAACAAAAGCCGAAGTCGAAAAACTTATTACTGCCGCGAAAGATCAAATAATACAAGAAAAAGAAAAAATGTTTTTAGAGATAAAAGCCGAGGCAGCGGCTCTCGTGATATCCGTGGCGGAAAAAGTGGTCGGAAAAACATTTGACGCAAAAATGCAGCAGAAATTAATAGAGGAAAGCCTCCGCAATTCAAACAAAAAATAGATATGAAAATCAAAGCAAAACAATACGCAGTCTCGCTTTATGAAGCGACAAAAGACCTGTCTGAAGAAAAGACAAAGATTTTTTTGGCTAATTTTATAAAAATTTTAAAGAAAAATAACTCTTTAAGGATGGCGCCTTCAATTATCGATTATTTTTTGAAATATACCA
>CAYZNO010000062.1:0-3245 GCA_964479685.1 uncultured Gammaproteobacteria bacterium | reverse complement strand
TATACCAACAAGGCAGAGGGAATTACTGAATTAAAGATTAAAACGGCGCACCTGATCAAAGAAGATTTAGTTGAGGTTATAAAAAATGAAGCACAGGGTTTGCTGAATAAAAAATTTAAGAGGGTCAATATTAGTAAGGAAACTGACCCATCTTTGATCGGGGGATTCATTCTTGAGAGCGGCGATTTAGTTTTTGACGCGAGTATTAAAAATAAATTTCAAACATTAAATAAAATTTTAAATCTAAAATCTTAAATCTAATATGTCGGACGTGAATTTCATTATTGAAAATTTGAAAAAACAAATTGCTGAAGCGAAAGTTTCCGCCGGAGCGGAGAAAGTTGGCCATGTTGCGGAAATCGGCGACGGCATCGCGAGAATCACTGGACTCGCGGATTGCATGGCCGGAGAAATGCTTGAATTTGTGAGTAGCGAAAAATCCAGGGAATCGGTTTTTGGCGTTGCCCTGAATCTAGAAGAAGATATTATCGGCGCCATGATTTTGGGTGAACATACTCATATAAAGGAGGGGGATACTGTTAAAAGCTCGGGCAGAATTTTGTCCGTGCCGGTCGGGGAAAACCTTATTGGCCGAGTTGTGAATCCTCTTGGCCAGCCAAAGGACGGTAAGGGCGCTATCAAAGAAAATAAAATTTATCCGATCGAAAAAATCGCCCCGGGCGTTATTACAAGACAAAAAGTAGCGACTCCTCTTCAAACCGGCATTAAATCCATTGATTCTATGATTCCAATCGGCCGCGGACAAAGAGAATTGATTATCGGCGACCGCCAGACTGGCAAAACCGCCCTCGCGATTGATACGATTATCAACCAAAAAGGGAAAGATTGTGTTTGCATTTATGTAGCAGTTGGCCAAAAAGAATCAAAGGTTGCGAAAATGGTGGCAAAATTAGAAGAGTTTGGAGCAATGGAACACACAATTGTCGTAGCCGCCGGAGCATCGGATCCGGCTTCACTTTCTTTCATTGCGCCTTATGCCGGTTGCGCTATGGGCGAATTTTTCATGGATAAAGGAAAGGACGCACTCGTAATTTACGACGATCTTTCCAAACACGCCGTGGCATACCGGCAAATTTCTTTGCTTTTACGCCGGCCTCCGGGACGCGAAGCATATCCGGGTGATATTTTCTATTTGCATTCTCGCTTGCTTGAACGCGCCGCGAAGATGAATCCCGATTACGGCGGAGGATCGCTTACCGCGCTTCCGATTATTGAGACCCAGGCTGGCGATGTTTCCGCTTACATTCCGACCAATGTTATTTCCATTACCGATGGCCAAATTTATCTGGAATCGGATTTATTTTACAAAGGTATTCGTCCGGCTCTAAACGTTGGTCTTTCGGTTTCCCGTGTCGGTTCTGCCGCTCAGACAAAAGCCATGAAAAAAGTTGCCGGCCGTTTGCGTTTGGAATTGGCCCAATTCCGTGAGTTGGAGGCATTTGCCCAATTTGCTTCCGATCTTGACGAGACAACAAGAAAACAAATTGAACGAGGCAGAAGATTGACTGAAGTTTTAAAGCAAGGGCAGTACGTCCCGATGCCAATGGAAAATCAGGTCGCAATTCTTTACGCCGGTATCAATGGCTATTTAGATGATATTGCGGTAGAAAATTTAGCGGAATGGGAAAATAAATTTCACGCGTATCTGAAATCCGAACCGGCTGGAGTTTTGGCGGAGATTGCGAAGAAAAAAGAATTAACTCCGGAGATTGAGGAAAAGTTAAAAGCGGTGATTGGGGATTTCAAGGCGACAAGTTCTTTATAAATAAAAAAAAACGCGCCGTTCGGAAGGGTTCCAAATGACGCGTGATGACGTGATGAGCGATGTAAATGTGGCGTTACACTCTGCGCCAGACAAGGCGGCCGTTGTGCATCTCCTCGGGGAAGAACTTGAACGACTGACCCGACCAAAGCGTGTGCGCCGTCACAATCGCCTCGAGGGCGATCCTGTACCTGATGGCATCGCCGAAACCGCCACTCAGATCAAAGCTGACATTGGTTTCGTCGTCCGTGGTGATGGTTAAATCGGCATTTCGCAGTTCGAGCGACAATTTGAATTCTCGAACATGTTCCAGATGCACGCGCTGTAAGGCGTCGAGGCCCCAGAGATGTTTACTCATATCGCTAATCTCCTTCTATTGTTCACGACGAGTTAATCTAATATTATTAAAGCGAATTTGTCAAGAGGAAAAAAGTAAAAAATAATTATTGTTCGAGCGAACGAAGTGAGTCGAGAACTTCTCGACTCGGCCGATGGCCTCGCTCGAAGAATAATCACTTATAATTTTTAATTCACAGTCATGGCAGTTTCCACAAAAATCATTAGAAGACGCATCAAGTCCATCACCAACACCAAAAAAATTACCAAGGCGATGGAAATGGTGGCGGCTTCAAAAATGAGAAAAGCGCAGTTGGCAACGCTTCGCACTCGCGATTATGCCAACCGGGCCTGGTCTTTGATTTCTGATTTGTCGGGAAAAACCGATTCTAAACTTCATTCTTTTTTAGTCAAAAAAGATAAAGTTAAAAAAGTCTGCGTTGTTCTTGTGGCTTCCGATCGCGGTTTGTGTGGAGGATTTAATGCGCAGATTATAAAAAAAGTTGCGGAATTTTCTAAAGGTTTAATGGATAAGGGGATTGAAATGGAATTTTTAACCGTCGGGAAAAAAAGTCGGGATTTTACGGCGCGGTATAAAATGAAACTCGTGGCCGATTTTACGAATTTATCCAGCGTGACACGACTCGTGGAAATTAGGGCGATTGCCAAAATAGTGATTGATGATTTTTCTGCGGGGAAATACGATGAAGTTTATCTTGCTTATACAGATTTTATTTCCACAATTTCCCAGCGTCCCCGAATTTTAAAACTCTTGCCGTTTTCCCGGGAACGAGATTTGGATTTAGGAAAAGTGAGCGAAGAAAAAATGCCGGAAAAGCGTGAAGAAAAAGAATATGAATTTATTTTTGAACCTTCGCCCGATATGGTTTTGGAATATATGCTGCCAAAGATGGCCGAGATGCAAATTTTTCAGGCAATTTTAGAATCAAACGCTTCGGAACATTCCGCTAGAATGGTAGCGATGAAGAACGCCTCTGATTCCGCCGAAGACATGATATTTGATTTAACTTTAATGTATAATCAAGTCCGCCAATCGGCTATTACGAAGGAAATTATGGAAATTGTGAGCGGCAAGGCGGCGTTGGAATAAAACAGTTAACAGTTG
>CAYZNO010000061.1:0-5205 GCA_964479685.1 uncultured Gammaproteobacteria bacterium | reverse complement strand
AAAAAGTTTTTACCAAAAGGTTTTGATCCCGGAAAAATATCCCTTTGGCACGGCGTCGGATGCGCCCGTTGCAATAATGAAGGGTATAGCGGCCGGGTGGTAATTTCCGAAGTCATTGAAGCGACCGATAATTTGAGGCAGATTATCGCCGGAGGTTTCAATATTAAGGCCCTGGACGAAGAAATGAGACAGCAGGGAGTTATCAGTATGAAGCAGGATGGATTTTTGAAAGTTCTTGAAGGATTGACGACTATTGAGGAAGTAATGCGGGCGACGCAGGAGTAAATTTTATGAATCTGAACGTCAATTTGGACAAATATTTGGCGAAAATTCCTTTTTTAAACCGGGTTCCGCCCAAGGACTTGGTTATTTTTTCCCGCCAATTATCAGTAATGATTTCAGCCGACGTTCCGATTGTCCAGGCGTTAAGGGTTCTTATCCGCCAGACGGTAAACAAAAGTTTGAAAATCGTGGTGGCGAATCTTGCTGCCGACGTTGAGGGAGGAACAAAGTTTTCCGCGGCATTGGCACGTTATCCTGATGTTTTTAGCGATTTTTTTGTCAATATAATTCGCTCCGGAGAAACGACTGGCAAACTTGACGAGGTTTTGAACTATCTGGCCGATCAGCAGGAAAAAGATTATGATTTATCGAGCAAAATAAAAGGAGCCATGATTTATCCGGCGTTTATTTTATTCGGTCTCGTCGCCGTCGGCATCGTGATGATGATTTTCGTTATCCCGAAATTAACCGATATTTTGAAGGAATCCGGGGCGACTCTGCCGCTTTCTACGAGAATTCTGATTACGACCTCTGATATTATGAAAAATTATTGGTGGGCTCTGCTCATCGCCTTCGTCGGTATTGTCGGAGCGGTGAGATACATAATTTCTTTTCCGGTCGGAAGAAAATATTGGGACACCCTAAAAATAAAACTGCCGATTTTCGGAGAACTTTTTCGGCGGATTTATATGGTCCGCTTTACCAGAAGTTTTTCAACACTTTTGACCGGCGGGGTGGAGATTGTCGGCGCATTGAAAATTACCGCGGCGATTGTCGGAAACGCGATTTACAAAAATTTGATTCTGGAAACCGTGCGCGAAGTGGAAGATGGTAACCCGATTACTACGGTTTTCGCGAAAAGCAAGGAAATTCCGGTTATGGTAAGTCAGATGCTCGGTATTGGTGAACAGACCGGCAAAATCGACGCGATTTTGGCCCGTCTGACAGATTTTTATACCCGGGAAATAGAAAATATGGTGAGAAATTTGACTACAATTATGGAGCCGCTCATCATGCTTTTTATGGGCGTGGCAGTTGGTATTATGGTTTCAGCCGTAATTTTGCCGATGTACAGTCTGGCGACACAATTTTAGTCTTGAATATTAAAGCCTGAAACTTGAGACGAGGTGAATTCCTGCACCGAGGAGAAAAAATCCTGTTTCAAGATATAAGTTACATGCTTCACGCTTTTGTGCTATAATTTTAAAATGTGGATAATTTAAGTATTAATATCCTATACTCGCGACTTAGAAGCTTAAAGCCGCGAGGCGAAAGGAGGTGAAAGAATGTTTAAAAATAAAAAAGGTTTCACTTTGATTGAATTGTTGGTGGTTATTGCCATTATCGGTCTTCTTTCAACTTTGGCGGTCGTTGCCTTGAGTAGCGCCAGAACCAAAGCCAGAGACTCAAAGAGAGTTGCTGACATGAAACAGGTTCAGACGGCCATGGAATTGTATTACAACACCAATAGCGCTTACCCGTCCTGCGCCGCCGGTTCGTTGGTTTCGGCTTGCGCTGCCTTATCGCCTGATTATTTGCCGGGCGTGGCGAGCCTTAAGGATCCGGGTGGAGTAGCTACTGCTTGCGCTGATCCGGCGACTGCGAAATGTAATTATGCTTTTGGGACTCCCGAAGCTAATGAATTATTCGAGATCAATTTTTGGCTGGAGGGAGCAACTGGCGATTTAGCTGCCGGAGCTCATCAGGTTTCGGCTATGGGCATTCAGTAAACTTAGTCTCGAAATTTCGAGAAAAAAACTCCCCGCAAGGGGAGTTTTTGTTATGTAATTTTTATGGTATAATTCACTAATTATATGACGCTTATAATCGTCTTTATTTTTGGCTTAATAATTGGCAGTTTTCTAAATGTAATAATCTGGCGGCTGCATTCCGGAGAATCTCCGTTTCGCGGCCGGTCTTATTGCCCAAAGTGTAAACATCGGCTGGATTTTTTTGATTTATTTCCGATAATGAGCTTTGTTATCCAGGGAGGAAAATGCCGTTATTGCCGGGAGTCTATTTCCTGGCAGTATCCGCTCGTTGAATTTGCCACCGGTATTTTGTTTGCTGTGGCGTATTTTATTTCAGGTTTTGATTTTTTGGCCCTTAATTTAAGTTTTTTTAATTTATTCTGGATGTGGTTTGTGATTGCCGTGATGATCGTTATTTTTGTTTATGATTTAAAATATTATCTGATTTTGGATAAAGTAGTTTACCCGGCGATTATTTTAGCGATTTTTGCCGTTCCGTTGCTTCACAGTGGAGGAGTTTTATGGTGGCAGGCGACCCTGAACAGCCTTTTGGCGGCCTCTATTGGCGGCGGATTTTTTCTTTTACAGTATCTTGTTTCCAGAGGAAAGTGGATCGGCGGCGGAGACGTAAAAATGGGATTTTTAATGGGATTGATTTTAGGCATCAAAGGCCTGCTTACGGCTTTATTTTTTTCTTATACGATCGGCGCTCTTTTCGGCCTGGCCCTGATCGTTTTTCGCCGTAAAACCATGAAAAGCCAGCTGCCTTTCGGAACATTTCTCGCGGTTGGAACATTAATCGCGTTGTTTTGGGGAGAAAAAATATTGCAGTGGTACTTGGGATAAGTTTCGTGTAGCCTGTAGCCTGTAACGCAAAAATTATTTTAATTTGTGTTACAAGTTATATGCTATACGTTTCAAAAAAAGGTTTTACAATCATTGAACTTTTGGTTTCTTTGGGAATTTTTGTCGTTGTCACGGCAATGGTAGTGGCAAATTTCCGGGCCGGCAGCCGTAGCGACGAATTAAGAATCGCTTCGGAATCTTTGATTTCCAATCTGAGAAAAGCCCAGAATATGGCTTTCTCGGGTCAACTTACAAACGGAGTTAATCCGCCGGGAGGCTACGGAGTTTATTTTAAAATTTCCGAACCGGACCGCTATATGATTTTTGCCGACATTGATGGAGATCTTGGATATACGGCCGGCGAAGGATTGGCTGATGGAACAACTATTTTACCAAAAGATGTCAGGATTTCAAATATCCAGCCGCAAGTTAACTCGAGTGTCGTCTTTAAACCGCCAAAACCGACAATCTATATCAACGGCGCGACGGCCGACGCGGCGCTTAGCGTGACTTTAACTCATAATCTGAGCGGAAAAACCAGAGCCGTTACAGTAAAAAGAATCTCCGGGCAGATTGGCTCAGAATAGAGAAATGAGAATTGAGTTATGAGTTTCAATTTCCAATGAAATCTAAAACCTGTAATCTAAAATCTAAAATCCAGTCCGGCCAGAGTTTGGTGGAGATGATTATTGCCATTGCCATTATTTTAACCGGCCTTATTGGGGCGATCGCTTTGACGATTTCTAATCTGACTGGCTCGGCCGAAGCTGGAACAAGAGTTGTGGCGACAAATTTGGCCAAAGAGGGGATTGAAGTTGCCAGGAATATCAGAGATACAAATTGGTTGAAAAATTTGGCCTGGGACAACGGTTTGTATTCGGGAACCGACTATACGGCGATTGCCGTTTTTAATCCGGCGACAAAACAATGGTCTTTGGATTTTTCACCGGCAAGCGTAACCGACGCGGCAGCCAAACTTTATCTTTCGACTGGCAATCTCTATCTTCAGGATGTGAATCCGCCGGCAGGCCAGGCGACTCTTTATTCGCGGTTAATCACGCTGGATCCGATTTGTCTTAACGGGACGAGCAAAGCCGAAACGATAACCGGCAGCGCTTGCGGAGCCGGCGAAACAAAAATTGGGATAAGAGTGAAGGCTGAAGTAGCCTGGAGCCAGAGCGGCCGGGCGCGCAGCCTGACAGTCGAAGACAGAATATATAATTGGCGATGACATGAAAAAAAACGGATTTACATTAGTTGAGATGATGATAGTGTTGGCAATTTTTTCGGTTACCACAGTAGTGATCGTCGATATTTTTATGATGGCCTCGCGCGCCGAGCGCAGAACTTTGGCTATCCAAAAAATCCAGTCCGACGCCCGCTATTCGCTTGAAGCGATGAGTCGGGAAATAAAAATGGATATGATTGATTACGATTACTACGGCGGAACAATCGCGAGCGTACCGACAGATGCCTTGGCTCTGCGTGATGCCGACGACAATCAGATTATTTTTAAAAAAAGTAGCGAAAATTGCCCGGTCGGGACAACCAATTGCCTGGTTGTTTCTCTGGACGGCGGAACTAACTGGGAGAGTATCACCGCGCCGGGCATCAATGTGGAAGATTTAAAATTTTATATTGATCCGACAGTCGACTCTTTCAAAATGAACGCGGGAAACACTTACGATTCGGACAGTCAGCCGCGCGTTACGATAATACTCAGGATTAAAGGCGTCGGCGGACGTCCGGACGAACAGCATACTGTTTATCTTCAAACAACCGTTTCTAACAGGATCTATAAAAGATAAAATAAAATGCAAAAGTTTTTTCTTGAAAATAAAAAAGGCAACGTCTTGCTTCTTGCTCTTTTGGTTATGGCCGGGATTATGACCGCAGGGTTAGGAATCGGGGCAATTATTTTAAATGAAATAAAACAGTCCAGAAATATTGATTTTTCCGCTCTTGCCTATTATGCTGCCGAAGCGGGCGTTGAACAGGCGCTCTATAAACTTCGGAAAGAAGAGGCAGTGCTTAACTGTCCGGCTGGGATTTGCGACGCGAACGGTTTTTGCACTTTGGGTGACAATGAATCATGTCTTAAAAATAGCGGCAGTTTGAGTAACTCTTCCTTCTGGAACAGGGTTGTAACCGACAAAGAATGGCAGATTTATGGTAAAATCAAAAAGGATGAAACGCTCCAGGTCGATCTTTACGATCCAGACGGAACCTCCTCCGCCGGCGTTGAATCTTTAAAAATTCAATGGACGCCGAGATGCGTTGCGCCGGCCGTTTCCAATTTTGAAGTCGGCTATATTGCCTGGAATCC
>CAYZNO010000060.1:0-5277 GCA_964479685.1 uncultured Gammaproteobacteria bacterium | reverse complement strand
TTAAAGGCAAAAAGCCCTGACCCTCTTCGCGTGTCAGTTCGGCGGTTTTTGTCGCAGACTCCATGGCACCAAAGGCCCCGATAAACCCCGTTACTGCTAAATTTAAATCACTGCCCGCCCCGTATCCAATCCTAAATTGTGAGGCAGCATTACGCAAAAAATCTTCGGTTTGCACTTCAGAAATAAAACTCTCCCAATTAGACTGGATATCTGACCACTCACACCTAGGAGCCGGGGGTTGATCGCCATAAATATCGGCAAGACCAAGCTGTATTGACAATCCGACTTGCGGATTGGGCGGCGCGCAAAAATTAACGCCAATCAAATCCCCAAAACTGCCAATAAATTCTCCGGCCGCGTCAAGCGCCGCATTTTCAAAATAATCTCCCCAACCTTCAGTAGAAAATAGCGGCATTTCGCCTCCTCCGCCCGAAGCGAGACTGACTGCTAAATCGTAGGCAATTTTCTGGGTAAACTGCGAAGCGGCGTTAAGCAAGGCCATCATCCCGCCGTTCACCACGACGATTTTTAAGAAATCCTTAACATTCTTTACTGTTGTTTGCGCTCCTGTTACCGGATCGGTCACAACCATCTGGGCCTGGGCCGGCTTTGCGTAGAAAAACATGACACCGACAAACTGAATCAATAAAAAACAAATCAAAACGAAACTTATTGTCAATTTTTTCGGCGCGAAATTTTTACTCTTTATCGACATAAATCTTTAAAAAAATATTTGGAAAAATTATTGTTTCAAACTTTCCTGGTAAAGTTTAAGCAACTCTTCGTCACTGACATTTTTCAACGTTGTCTCGTCAACCCCGTTTTGACGCAGAATTTCTCTGAGTTCTTCCGCTGTCATTTCCCCGCCCTCAGGAACTGCGGTATTCATATTGGTATTAGTATTGACTCCAACAGCGCCGCCGCTTTCTTTGATAGTTTCCTGATAAAGTTTCAAAAGAGTTTCGTCGTCCAGTTTACTCAAATAATCATCGCTCATCCCAGCCTGACGAAGCGCGGTCCGTATTTCTTCCGCCGTTGCCTGGCCGCTCAAAAGTCCGCTGATATTGCTTATCCCGCCTGTCGCTCCCCCAACATTAACAGCCGGTCCTGCCGCTCCTTCGCTAATTTTTGAGCAGGTCGTACCAGCCGGACAATTTGGATCATTGCCAGATTCTATTTCTTGTTTGTCGTTAAAGCCGTCTGAATCAGAATCAGCAAGATACGGACTCGTTCCGTAAGTGTATGTCTCATCAAAATCAACCAGCCCGTCGCTGTCCGTATCCGTAGTTTTTAAAACCTGAAGCGCTTCTGCCTCCTTTTCGGCGGCCGATTTCCAGAGCCCTTTTTCTTGCCCATATTTAGCAAAGGGCAAATTCAAATATTTAGGGTATTGAAAAATTACCAGCAACAAAATAAATGCGCCGCCAATAATCAAAATCCACATCCCTATTTTTACCCTTTTTTCTCTTTCCGGGCTTAGGGTGGTTTCTCCCATATTATTTTATAAGTATAGCACTAAAAATAGAGCGCAACAAGCAAAAAGAATTGCTGTTTGTGGGTAACTTTTAAGTAAAACGGGTGTTTAGCACAACCGCAAGTTTTATCCAATCATTGAGCGCTAAATCCTGGGCTCTTATTTTAGGGTTAAAGCCCAATTTGCCGAAAACCTCTTGAATTTGGCTGCTTTTCATTCTTAGCCCCCCTGCCAGATTATTATGAAGTTGTTTACGGCGGGCCGAGAAACCTATTTTAGCGATTTTAAAAAATTTTCCCGCATCGACCGAATTCATATTTTTCTCCGTTATTTTTTCAATCCGGGAAATTTTTAAAATTGTAGAATCGACTTCCGGCTCCGGCCAAAAAGAGCCTCTTGGCACAATGGCTATAATTTCAGGAAAACCGAAAAACTGGACTGAGAGGGAGAGCAGACTCATGTCCCCCGACTTGCCACAGATTCTCTCGGCCACTTCTTTTTGCACCATTACTACCATCTCCGCCGGCCGTGGTCCGTCATTTAAAAATTTTTTAAAAATTGCTGAAGTTATCTGATAGGGTAAATTAGCCACAATTTTGTAACCGTATTTTTGAAACCCGAAACTTGAAACTTGAAACTTCAAAATATCTCCCTCGACAATATTGACATTGTCCAGTCTGGCAGCAGTCTCATGAAGTGCCGCGGCCAATTTCTTATCAGATTCAACCGCCACGACCCGCCCGGCTTTTCTAGATAACTCCGCCGTCAAAACACCAAAACCGGGGCCAATTTCTAAAACTTTGTCCCCTTTCCCGAGAGCTGCTGTTTCTGAAATTTTATCCAAAACTACCCGATCAATTAAAAAATTTTGTCCCCTTTCTCTTGATGGCTTAAGACCGTATTTTTTAAATAAAAATTTTATCGTTTCAACGGAAGATAAATCCATATTACAACAAGGCATAAAGCAATGTCATCGCCGCACCTAGAAGAAAAATGGCCATCCAATTTCCAGGGAAAAAATACAATATCACGAGCGCGGCGATACTAACAACAATTTTTCCCAAAACCAAAGCCGTCTGAAGGAAAATTATCGAGTTCATGATACTGCCTTTTTTTGCGTCTTCATAGACGATCGCGGCAAACGGTACTCCGACTGTGCGTCTTGAAATACGGTACAGGGAATCGGACATAAAAATCCCCACACCGGAAACCACAAGAATCCTCATTATCCAGGTGAAGAAAGTAAAAACGACTCCGATTTTCAAAACTTCATGCCTTGATCCCTCATCGGTCATCCGGCCGATGTATAAAGTCAGCACAGTCGCCACCAAAACCGAGGCGGACACCAAAAAACCTATGGAAACATATTCCCCAATCGCCAAAAAAATAAAAATCGGCCAGAGATAGCCAGCGAGATGTTCCTCTCCATAACCCATATAAGCAAAAAGTTTTCTCCTGTTCTCCTGGGCGACCAAGCGTTTCATGGATTCCCCGTACGAAAACGGAACAGGCTGAAATTTCTCCGGTGTGAGAAGAAGCGGGATGTTCGACACGAGAATCAGAAAAATAGCGATAACGAACAGCACTTTAAAACCGACCGTGGCAATAACCAAACCGCCAAAAGCCGGACCGACAATCATCACGAGCGAATCCCACATCACTAAATTAGAAATCTCCTTTCCGCGCGCCCCATCTTTTCCGAAACGGGCAAAATCGGCATGATACCCGGGCCAATAAAGCATTTTTTGCAATGCCAGAGAGACAACGGCGCAAACAATGAAAAAAGGATGATAAGGTATGGCAAACAAGGAAACGAAATAAAGGATTAAAAACGGCGTGGAAAAAAGAATACTGTGCTCATAACCGCGGCTCCGAGCGATTTTGCCTCCTAATGGCACAAGTAGAAAATAAAGGCCATAAACGGCGATAAAAAAAAGAATTATCTTCGATACGGAAAATCCTAAGGTATAAAGATAAATCGGTTCAAAAACCCCGACTGCGGAAATAGCAAAGTCCAAAATAGCCGTTGACCAAAAAAGCTCTTTCAGTTCCCGCGTCATTCCGTCGGCGAAATATTTATGATAGAGAAATTTAAACATTTTCGTGTAACGTGTAATTTACAACGCGTAACTTTATAGATATTTTGTGTTTTCCGCCGAGGGCGAATTCGCGACAGCAAAGCCGTCGGAACAAATTACAAATTACAAATTACAAGTTACAAGTTTTGAGTTCTGAACCATTCCACCGTTTTTTTAAGACCTTCATCCAACTTTACCGCAGGCTTCCATCCTAATTCGCGGCGAATTTTTTCGGCGTTAAGACTGCTTCTTTTTTGTTCGCCAGGGACCAGGGCGCCTGTCTCATTTTTTTGCCCGGCCGGCGCCCCGTGAACCTCACGGGCGTCAGATCCGATTAAATTCTTTATTTTTCTAAAAAGATAAAGCACATCTGTCTCTTTGCCAGTTCCAACATTATACGATCCGACCTTATCGGATTTCAGGGCGAGTAAGTTGGCTCGAACAATGTCTTCAATATAAACGTAATCTCTGGTTTGTCGGCCGCTGCCAAAAATTATCGGCTGATCGCCACGGAGCATTTTGTCGGTAAAAATCGCAATCACTCCCGCTTCCCCGTGCGGCGACTGACGCGGCCCATAAACGTTGGCCATGCGCAAAGCGATATAGTCCAGTCCGTACATTTTCCAGAAGTAGTGCAAATACATTTCACCCGAAATCTTGGCTGCCCCATATGGAGAAACAGGGAGAGCGATCTTATTTTCCGGTGTCGGCAAAACTGTTTCTTCTGAGGACAGGGCTCCTCCGCTTGAAGCAAAAATTATTTTTTTGACACCGGACCCCGCTGCCGCTTTCGCGATGTTTATGGTCCCTAGAACATTTACCTCGGCATCAAAAATTGGATCCCGGACCGAAGTCCGCGTGTCGATCTGGGCGGCATAATGAAAAACGGCCTGCGATTTTTCTTTCTTGAAAATTTCCGGAATTTTTTTGTCCCGGATATCCAGTTTATAAAATTTCGCCTTCGGATTGAGGTTTTCCTTCTTGCCTCTCGATAAGTTGTCAATAACGACGACCCGATGACCTTTAGCGATCAGGGCGTCAGCAATGTTTGAACCGATAAATCCCGCTCCACCGGTAATGACGATTTTCATAGAAATTAAAAATAAAAAATAATTATTTTTTTATCTGCCATTTTAAAAAACTTTCCGCAAACGGCCCGATATCCCCGTCCAGCACCCCCTCCGCGTCGGCCGTTTCGTATTTTGTCCGGTGATCTTTAACCATTTTGTACGGCTGAAGAACGTAGGAGCGAATTTGGTTTCCCCAGGCGGCCATCACTCCGGCCCGAAGTTTATCTATTTCCTTGGCTTTTGTCTCTTCCTGCAGCCGAAAAATCTTCGCTTTCAAAATTTTCATCGCCGTTTCCTTGTTTTGTGTCTGGGATCGTTCGCGCTGACAACTCACCGTAAGCCCGGTCGGAATATGGACAACTCTGACGGCCGAATAGGTCGTCTGTACACTCTGGCCGCCGTGACCGCTTGATAAAAACGTATCAATCCTCAAATCTTTCGGATCAATAACGATTTCCGGAATATCATCAATTTCAGGAAGTACTTCAACTAAAGCGAAAGAGGTGTGACGCATTTTTTCCGCGTCAAAGGGTGAAATCCTGACCAGCCGATGCACTCCTGATTCGCTCCGAAGCCAACCATAAGCCATCCTGCCGGAAATTTTCACGGTCACGCTTTTTATCCCGGCCTCGGTCCCGCGCGTGTTGCTGGTGGG
>CAYZNO010000059.1:0-5279 GCA_964479685.1 uncultured Gammaproteobacteria bacterium | reverse complement strand
AACAATACTTAAAACAACAAAAAATATCAACACTCCAAGTATCCCTCCCTGCCAATCCATTTTTCTAACGCCGACTTTATCGTTATCGGAAGCGTCGCGCGGATAAAGGTCATAAGTCATTTCGGATGGCTGCATATAGCGCGACATTTTCGTGAGGTAATTTTTCGAGGCTTTAGGAGTGATCCACGATTCGCCATTCGACTCTATCGCTAGTTTTTCTATCTCACTTTTTTTAACCCAATTGGCATAATCGGTATTAAAACCGGGAAGATCTTGTTTATGGTCGGAAAAAACATAAAGCAAAACCGAGACAGTCGGCTGCCAATACGGCCTCGACGGTACGGGATAAATATCCGGCTCTGGATAAATTATCTCTGAATCCTTGAACCGGCAAT
Organism: uncultured Gammaproteobacteria bacterium; assembly: GCA_964479685.1. Classification (GTDB taxonomy): domain Bacteria; phylum Patescibacteriota; class Patescibacteriia; order XYB2-FULL-38-15; family XYB2-FULL-38-15; genus JBGSRW01. The sequence goes on along the minus strand of CAYZNO010000059.1, from coordinate 4,884 downwards.
CTGATGGCCCGCAAACACACTGGCCCCCAATACAGCACGGCGTATCCTGGCCGACTACCTGCGGGCAAAAAAGTCCGCCGCATTCATCATTAACCGCGCAGCCCTGCACTGCCGTGGTTTCATCTGATACCGCTACTCCCGATCCCGCGCTTCCCCTTTCCATCAATGGCGCCGGCCACGGCCACGGTTCGGGCGGTTTTAAATATTCGGCAACGCCTGAAATTTTCAAAGGATAAACAATTTTTGAAGTTGCGAAAGTAAATTTTAGCGGCACGGCATGGCCTTCCCGAAGCTGCGATTCAACTCCTCCCGAAAGAGACGAAGTATTAATTTTTATAGCCGTAAAATACCACTTGTTGTCTACATAATCATCCAATAAATATTTCGCCTCGGCTGGGAATTGATACTTATTTTCATCGAGCCACTTGGCCAGAGCCTCCGGATCGTCAGCTTCAAGCACGGTAATATCGTAATATTCGACTTTTTTTGTCTCCACAACTGTCACGCCTCTGTCAACCGCCGCTTCACCCGCGACGCCGCTATACATTGGCATAACCCGATAATCATACTCAGGCGCGGTAAGTTTCTCAAGAGCGGTAAAAAGTTCATCAGTAGATTTTGAAACGTCAGGCCGTGTCGGCGTCGGAACAATCCAACTAAAATCTTCAGCATTACCTTGGAAGGTGATGGAAATAATCATCGTTTCCGTATTTTTTTCGTGAAAAATCACCGCTTTCTGGCCGGTCTCTTGAATCCAATAATCAGGCGGCGGGAAAATAATCCCGTCGGCATTGGCCGCAAGAGGAGTTAAACATAAAATCAAACCGACCGTGCAAATTACTTTCTTCATAGATTCTGATGGTTAATTTTTATTTTTTATTCAAAGCGGCATCAAGAACATCGTCAACATCGTCGGCGAAAATAAATTTAAGATCTTTGCGGATATTGTTCGGAATTTCTTCCAGATCTTTTTCGTTATCCTTGGGCAAAACTATCGTTTTTACGTCGGCCCGATGAGCGGCCAAAACTTTTTCTTTCACTCCGCCGATTTCCATAGCCTTACCCCGGAGCGTTACTTCTCCGGTCATGCCGACGTCTTTTCTCACCGACCGTCCGGTCAGAATCGAAATAATCGCCGTAGCCATGGCCACTCCGGCCGACGGACCGTCCTTGGGAATCGCTCCGGCCGGCACATGAATATGAATATCAGAATTTTTATAAAACTCTCCTTTTATACCAAGCATTTTGGCCCGCGATCTGGCGTAGGAAAAAGCAGCCTGTGCCGATTCCTGCATTACCTTTCCCAACTGACCTGTCAAAATTAAATTTCCCTTGCCCGGCATTTTTGTCGCCTCAATCAGAAGGATTTCGCCGCCGGCCTGAGTCCAAGCCAAGCCGGTTGCCACCCCGACTTCGTCTTTTTTCTCGGCCATGGTCGTGTGGTATTTGGCTGGACCCAAAAATTCATGCAAATCAGCCAAGCCAACTTTGTAATGTTTTTGTTCCCCTTCGGCAAAACGCCGCGCCACTTTCCGACAAATCGCGGCGATGTTTCTTTCAAGTTCGCGGACGCCGGCTTCCCGCGTATATTCCCGGACAATCGACCTGATGGCCGGTTCGGTAATGATAAGTTTCCCGTCATCATCCAAACCATTGTCTTTAAGTTGTTTGGGAATCAAAAATTTCTGAGCAATGTTTATTTTTTCTTCTTCAACATATCCGGGGAACTCGATCATTTCCATTCTGTCGCGGAGCGCCGGCGGAATGGTATCTAAAACATTAGCGGTGGTAATAAACATCACATCAGACAAATCAAATGGCACTTCAAGATAATGATCGGAAAAAGCGTAATTCTGCTCCGGATCAAGCGCCTCTAGGAGCGCGGCCGAAGGGTCGCCCCGAAAATCGGCTCCGACCTTATCTATTTCGTCCAGCATGAAAACCGGATTCTTAGTTCCGGCCGTGTTAATACCCTGGATAATCCGTCCCGGCAACGCGCCGACGTAAGTCCGGCGGTGGCCGCGGATTTCCGCTTCGTCGCGGATACCGCCAAGCGACATCCGGAAAAATTTTCGGCCGAGCGCCTTGGCGATGGACTTTCCAATCGAAGTTTTGCCAGTGCCCGGCGGCCCGGAAAAACACAAAATCGGTCCTTTGATTTTTCCGACCAATTTCTGCACCGCCAGATATTCTAGCACTCTTTCCTTGGCTTTATCAAGACCGTAATGATCATCGTCCAAAATTTTCTTGGCCCTCTTGATATCAACCTTGCTTTCGCTTTTCTTGGACCAAGGCAACATCAGGAGCCAATCAAGATAAGTTCTGATATAAGAAATTTCTGGAGAAAACGAAGGCATTTTCTCTAACCGACTAAGTTCCTTTAAAGCTTGGTCCTTAGCATCTTTCGCCATGCCGGCTTTCTCGATTTTATCTTTTAACTCTTCTATTTCGCTTCTCCCGCCGACAACTCCGAGTTCTTTTTCAATTGTTTTCATCTGTTCTCGCAAGAACATCTCTTTTTCCATTTTGCCGAGTTCTTTGCCGGTTTCCGCCTGAATTTTCTGGGCCATGCGCAGGATGTTGAGTTGCCGGGCGATCGCTTTTCCTAATTTATCCAACTTGTCTTCAATGCTGTCCGATTCCAGAATCGATTGTTTTTCTTCAACTTTAAAATCAAGATTTATGGCAATCAAGTCGGCCATTTCCCAAGGATCGTTAACGCTCAAAATAACGAAGAACACGTCAAACGGCACATTGGCTCCCATAGTCACGCACTCCTTGAACTGATTGACCAAACTTTTCATCCAGGCCTCGACCCGTTCCGTCTTTTTCATTAATGGCTCGGGCATGGGATCGACCTTAACTCTCAGAAACGGCTCAGAGGCGACAAATTCCGTAATTTTCGCGCGGACAATTCCCTCAACCACGACCCTGACTGATCCGTCGGGCTGTTTTGTCACCTCTCTTATTTTTGCCACAGTACCAATGGAATAAATATCGTCCTGCCCGATCTCGGTTAAAACTTCTTTTTTCTGGGCAACGCAAACCGCCAGCTGATCATGCTGCATGGCAAAATTTAACGCCTGAAGCGTTTTCTCTCTTTTGATTATAAGTGTCAGCAAAACGCGCGGAAAAACAACCACGTCGACCAATGGAACAAGGGCTAATTCTTTTTTAATCTTTCCATCAAGATTTCCTAAAAATTTTTCTGCCTCCATATTATAAAAAATATTCTTTAATATTTAATACGAAATTTCTATTTAAAAGGTAACGACACCTGCTCTCCTTGCAGCCGCTTTCCCATTCTCTGTCCGACCGCGGTCAGTTTTATTTCCTTAATAAACCACTTTTTCGGCGTCCGAACGCCATAACCGACCATGAAACCCTTTTCAATCAGCCGCTCCAGGGATTTGGTAATAATATTGACCTGGTCTTCCTTCTTCGGTTTCCGCTTCTGCTTGTCGTAGAATTTTAATAATCCGCCGCGGCTGAATTTCTCTTTTTCCCCGTAGCCGGAGAGTAAAATATACCTCTGTAAAGCAGACAATTTCATGGCTTTATTGTACCAAAAAACACCTATTTTGTAAATTAAAAAAGCGGTCTTTTTGGCCGCTAAGGTATTTCCCGTATTTAACCACTAATTTTGCTCAAATCGCCCTCCAAAATAGTCGGCTGCATTGCCAACATTTCGTCTTTATAACCCATTTCCGGGATTGGATTTAAAAGAAAAATTTTTTTATTTAAAACGTGCGCAAAAGCCATTTCTAAAAAAGAATTTCCACCGATATAGTTTGGTATACCGTGCCGCTCACCATTTAAGACTAAAATCGCATCGCCTTTCTTTATTTCTTCAAAATATTCCTTAATCAGCCCGTATTTGACCTTGTTGGCAGCCGACTCGCTGTGCATTTTCTCGAGCGTGTCCATCTTGGCATATTCATGAGTAAAGCGCGGCAGAACTACCTCGTGGCCATGCCCTTGCAGTTCTCTTTCCACTTCCGCCATTTCTTTGGCGAAAGTCATACTGCCGCAAACAACAATTTTCATATTTTAAAATCCTCCAGATTAAAATTAATATTTCTCCACAACAATCATCACTCTCTTCCCGTTTTCCACGTCTCCCTCGTTCCAGTCGTGGACGGCGTTAATCAAAATATCCGGATCATATAAATATCCCTCGCCGTGCTTGGTCCCCGGATCGTTCGTAATAATCATGCCATCTTTTGTCCAGCCGCGGACAACGAGCATATGATAGAGCGGCCCCGGCTGCTGGAAGTATTCATTTCCGAGCAGCTGGCCGGCGGCCGGCAAAATAACCGGATGACCGCTCGCCACTTCTTGCTTGATATCAGAAATACTTATGTCATAAACTACCCGCACATTTTGATAACCATATTTTTCGTGGAGGATACGCGCGGTTTCTTCCGCGTTAGTGTCTTTCCAATAACCCAAAAATTTCGTTTCCCAGTCAACAATCGAAAAAATTTCATCGTCGGCGCTCTGGGCCGTGAATTTACGATTTGTATAAAACGCGTCAATCATCATTATCGACGCCTCCTCGCACGCGTCATCGTGGATTTCGTCCCAAACCGCGAAAGGCGCTTGGGGAGTAAAAGGAACAGCCAGATTAAACTCCGCCGGCAAAACTCTTCCCGAAACGCCGTCCGTCGTTCCCGTCTCGTTGGTATTCGCTTCTCCTCCACCCCCATTTTCAATAATCGGTATGTCTTCAAACTCAATTTTATTTTCAGATGTCTCTCCCGAAGACGGCAAATCTTTTACCTCGCTGTAACTTTTAGCCGGCGGCAGATTCGCCTGCCTCACCATTTCTTCAAAATAATTTTTTATGGATACGCGGTAGAAAAAAAGAACCGCCGCCGCTAA
>CAYZNO010000058.1:996-5282 GCA_964479685.1 uncultured Gammaproteobacteria bacterium | reverse complement strand
TTTTGGCGGTTTGCTTTCCGCGAAGATAGTTTCTTTAGTTTCCGACCGGATGGTCGATAAAATTACGGCGGTGCAAAATACCACTGGGGCCGACGGCGTCGCTACTTTTGAAATCAATTCTACTGAAGCCGGCAGCTTAACCTTGACCGCGAGCGTGGCCGGCGTTATCTTGGACCAAAAGCCGACGATTAATTTCACTGCGGCTTCTTTCCACGTAGGTGATTTGATCCGCGGTTCGGGCAAAGCGGTTTACTATTTTGGCGCGAACGGCAAGAAATATCTTTTTCCCACAACTTCAATTTATTCTTCCTGGTTCTCTGATTTTTCCGGAATTAAAACGGTGAGCGACGCCGATCTTTCGGCAAAAACATTGGGCGGGAATGTAACCGTGCGGCCGGGATTTCTGGTTCAGTTCGTGACCATGGATACACCCTGGAGAATTACCGACACCAAAGTTTACGCTGTAAGTCAGGGCGGAGTTTTAAGATGGGTAAAAACCGCCGAACTGGCGCGGGGAATTTTTGGCACCGACTGGGAGAAAAAAATCATTGCCGTGCCGGAAGTTTTTGCCACCAATTATATTTTTGGCAATGATATTTCCGTCGCTTCTGATTACAATCTAGTTGCCGAGCAGGCGGTTATGACAATTGGGCAGGATAAAAATTTGGAATAGAAATCTTAATGATTAAATGGTTACCTTGCTACACTGCTAAATTATTTTTTTGTTTTCTTGTTTTTTTATTTTCCTTTTTCTGGATGAGAGAAGTTGAAGCAATAAATTTTTCCGCTGGTGATCTTATAAAAGGCAGTTCGCCGGCGGTTTATTATATCGGAGATGACGGCAAGCGTTACGTTTTCCCGAGCCTCGCTACCTACAAATCCTGGTACAGCGATTTTTCGGCGGTTAAAACCGTGGGCGACGCGGAATTGAAAAATATTGTTTTGGGCGGTGTCCGGTTTTACAAACCTGGCATGCGGCTCCTCAAGATGCCCAGCCGGTCGGAAGTGTACGAAGTTTCCGACTACGGAGTCTTAAGATGGCTCCCTAGTTCGGCAACGGCCGTCTCTCGCTACGGCGAAGAGTGGCAAAAATTGATTGATGATCTGCCGGAAATATTTTTTTCCGCTTATAAGATTGGCGCAACGAGTGAATCTTCGGACGAAACGCCGCCGGCAGAGGTGCCGGCAGAGGGCGGTGAGATCGGCCTGACCGTTTCTTTTTCAGGCGAGGCGGTTTCCGGCTCCTACGTTAAAAAAAGCAAAGGTGTTCCGGCCGCCGCTTTCCGTTTTGGGGTCGGAGATGGCAGCAACATTACGATAAACAGTTTGACCCTGACAAGTTATGTTGACGCAGTTCAGGGCGATCCTGATTTTGGCCGGGGAGTTGACGCGGACAGCGGTTTTACAACTTCTATTAGCGATTTAGTTTCTTTGGTTTATCTCTATGACCAGGACGGGAATTTTTTGACTGGTCCGGTATCTTCGGCAGCCGACGGGCGAACCCATTTTCAAAATTTAAATTGGACAATTGCCGCCGGCGCAACAGCGCATCTTATTGTTAAAGTTGATTTTAATCCAGGAGCGCCTTATTTGAATAATGATCGTTTTGCTTTTGATATTGACTGGGCTGGCACCGATATTCAAGCCAGAGACAAAGACGGCAAAGTTATAACAGCCGAAGGAGATAAACCGAATGGAGGCACGACGCCACTTACGATTATCACGATTTTGCAAAATGGCACCTTGAAGGTGGAAACTGATGTTTCGGCGCCGATTTCGGCAATCGTGCCAATGGGCCAATCAAACGTTGAATTCAATCGGCTAAAATTTATTGGCAAAGATGAGCCGTTTTTGGTGACAAAATTATCATTGGCCAATAAATTGCCTGATTACGACCGGAATATCAGAAAAATTTGGATCAGTTATCCTAAACAGGATGGGACAATTGAAACAAAAACGGCCAATCTCTGGTTTAGCAAGGCGATTTTTTATGATTTGAATTTTTATGTGCCGCGCGAAGGAGCGATCTTTTCAGTTTTTGCCGATATAAAAAATTCGAGCGAAGGAGCAACAAGCGGCGACCGGCCGTCTTTCACTTTGGCAGAAACCGATTTTGAAGCCCATGGGCAAATTTCCGAAGCAGTTTTTGGGGATATAAGTTTTGGTTCAAGGCAAATCGAGAATAAAGCCAAAACCGCGGCCGAAATGCTGATAAGAAAGACAAAACTTGGTGTAACTCTGAACCCGGAAACGCCGCTCGGTCCGGCTGGCAGGGGATTTACCAACATGATGAAGTTTGACGTGACAGTCGGCGCCGACGGCCCATCTAAAATTAAAAAACTGACTTTTGCAATTTATTCCGATGACAGTGATACTGCCGGGACAAGCAACGATTTGCTAGAAAAGTTACTTGAAATAACTTCCGACTACGGAAACAATATCGGCCACGCTGATCTTCACTTCGCCGAAAATTTGGATAACGCCCTGGCTGAGGGTTATTCTGGCAGCATTTCTTACGGAGTTTACGATGCAAGCGATAGAATAATCGTCAATTCACCAGGTTTTGAAACTGATAGCGGTGATTATGGAATTTTGCAATTTATTTTTAATTACGGGTCGGAAATTTCCATCGCGGCCGGAACTGTCCGGACTTTGATTTTGGAACTCAACACCTCGGGCTTGGTTTACGGAACCCAATTCGGTCCGCGGAAAGTCTGGGTTAAACTTTTGGATGACGGCAGTGAAGAAAATTTTTCCAAAAATAATTTTGAATGGAACGACGGAGACAAAGACGCGACCGGATATCTAGTCGGGGATTTGCCTTTGGCGGGACGGGCGCTCTATATTGAGTAATCCGCAAGCGTGTGGATAAGTTTGTTTGCTAATTTTTGATAGATTTTATAGACTAAAAGAAATTATGAAAGTTTACCGTGCTTGTCGTGGAGAAAAAGCAGCCGCCTTAAAAAAGGCAAAATTTTAATATTCTCGGAAGAGAGTTTTTTATTTTAAATAAATTAATCTAAAGAATTATGGCAGAAAAAAAGAAAATTTTTAAAGAATTACCCCTATTATTAGCATTATTTTTGATTGTGGTTTTAGTGGCTGGAATTTGGCAGGCCAGCGAAAGGCCAGTGTTGGCGGCGGATACAGTTACAAATTCCGTTTATCAGGATTCAACTGGGGACGGAACAGTGGACAGGATTAGATGGACATTCGACGAAAATATTACGGCTTGCGCTTATGAAGGAGAAGATTGGACGATAAATACCGCCGGGAGTATTAATGTTTCCGTCACAGGAGTAAGCTGTACCGGGACGGATCAATACTTATATATCGTAGTGACTGCCGATGCCGGAGAGACAGGCGGAGTGACCGATCCGGTAATCAGCTATGACAATGGTGATGCAGACAACAGCATTACTTTAACAAGCGGCAATATGGCCAACCACGCGAGCGTGACAGCCACTGACGGCGCCGCTCCCGTTATGACGGCTCGCGAAACGGCTGACGCAGATTCCGACGGGAAAATTGATAGAATTATTATTACTACCACGGAAAATCTAGACGACGATTTTAGTGGCTTGACAGTTGATGTTTCCAGTTATGCCGGAGAGGCATACGTCACTAACGTTGCTACTGATAATATTTTCTGGGTTAATTTTACCGAGCAAGCCAGCGGTTGCGCGGTCGGCAATACAGCCGGCTGTGATACGGATGCTACGCCAAACGTCCAGATTACGGCCAACACCAGTTTATCCGATTCTTCCGCCAACAACATTGCTACGGGCGCGGCTGTTGCTTCAACAGACAAAGCTTCGGCTGACCTTGTCGCCATGGCCTATATGAACAGCGGCACTGAACCAAGCAACCCGGGAACAGTCGGCGGGGGAGAAATCGATCTTGGTTTATCAGTTCAGTCTTTGACTAATTGTGACGTGACAACTGCCACATCGAACAATCAGTGGGATAGCGGAGAAGATGTTTATATCGATGCGGATACGAGTAATACGGTGACGACCGGCGATATAAGAATTACAAATGTTTATCAAACATATGATATTGGTTCCACTGTGGCATGTCCGGCAGACGCCGATTGTGGCACGACTACTGAAACCATGACCCAGTGTAAGGTTACTGGTGCCGACGGCAGTTGGTCTCCAGGTAAAGAATATGTTTATGATGACATAAATTCTTCCGGGTCGAACGCCGCGAGTGTTGGAGATAGCCGCATTTATTATCCAGAAACTCCTAATAATATAGTCGATATTTTGTTGCTTGTTTACTCT
>CAYZNO010000058.1:0-986 GCA_964479685.1 uncultured Gammaproteobacteria bacterium | reverse complement strand
TTACTCTGAAGGTATAACTTATACTTATTTAGATTCCGAATGGTCGGCGGTGGCTAACAATTTAACCGGCTTTGATGTTTCAGGATGCGCTTTTGGTGGCGCTGGTTGTACTAATGCTTTTCCTGAATATCTTATCCTCACGGTTAGCGGGACTTCGTCCAATCAGACTGGTGTCGTGGGTTTTGGCGGAACAGAGCCGACACTTGCTTATACGTATTCGGCAAATTATATTCAGGATTTAGTCGGCAATAATTCGGCAAACATTCCTGTCACGTCCGTGCTTGATGCCGCGAAACCTGTTCTAGTCTCCGCCGCTTACCTTGATACAAACAATAATGGTGCGGTGGATACCCTGCGTACGACCTGGTCGGAACATGTGACAATGTCGGGTAGCACTTCTTCCGACTGGTCAATTACTGGTGGTAGTTTGAACGCGGCTTTTTCTTCCGCGTCCAATGACGCTTCCGCCGGATTTACTCTCGATGTTACGATTACGGCGGACGCCAATGAAACGAGTGCGGCCGTTGCTCCGACGATTTCATACAATGATGGTGATAATAACGGCAGTGTGATAGATACTACCTTATTAAATACCGCCGAATCAACTCCCCCAAGCGGTCCGATTACAGTAAGCGACCAGGCCGCTCCAGTTTATGTTTCATCGGCTTATAAAGATATCAGCGGTAATGGCCAAGCGGATAGAGTTGACATAACTTTTTCAGAAAATATTACTCTAACTGCCTACGCCGATCTTGACTGGACAATGGGTGCCGGTACTGTGAATCTTGGAAACGAAACCACCGCTTCGGTTCAGGGTGGAAATGGGAATAGCGCGATTTTGAATATTTCGACTATTGGAGATGCCTCAAAAACCGGAGGCGCCGCGGCCCCGACAGTGGCATATACCAATAACTCAAATAATTTAAATGACGGTACGAACAATACAGTAACCTGGTGGAGGATCCGGAAACCGAGCGAACGGTACG
>CAYZNO010000057.1:0-5323 GCA_964479685.1 uncultured Gammaproteobacteria bacterium | reverse complement strand
CGGCGGGCCTTTTTGTAATCTGCTGCCAGCGTTCGTCAATTTTGCTCTTCACGCCTTCTAAAACTTCCTCTCCGGTTTGACTTGCTTTAAATTTTTCTTCCTCAATCCCTTTTTTAGCCAGACCGACTGCTTCTTCCTTCATCTTCGATTCCAGTTCCCCGATTTTATTTTTAACAAAACCAAGCAATTTGGTAATTTGCTCCGCGGACAAATTTAATCCAGCCCTCCCTGCGATATCGGATAAAGTACTCTGCGTTTCAAAACTGTCCCTTACATCAAGAAAATTAATCAACAAAATATTTTCCAATTTTTTACGGCCAGCATCATCCAAAACGATCCCACTCGCCTTTACGGCATCGCCAATTATTTTATTAATTTCCGACTGTTTCCAAGCGACAGGCGCTTTCGGTATTTTTTTCTGGACCGCCGAAATTTCCGCTTCGTCAGCCGGCGAAAAAACAAATTCTGCGACGCCCTTCGGCATTTCCGGAACTTCCTTTTTTTTCGCCGAAATTTTCTGAGAAATTTTAACGACCGACCTCGGTTCCGGTTTTAAAATAGATAATTTTTTTTCCACTTCTGACGTTTCTTTCTCCGGCTCTGCCCTTCCCCTGATTCCATCAATAATCTTAATGACCAAATCGGCCTGCTCCGGAACAAACCCCATGCCGCCCGAGGCCACAGCTCTAACAAGCGCACTCTTTGTTTCAAATTTATCGCGGACATCCTTAAAATAAGCCTCTACTTCTTCGGTAAAACGGACCCTCAGATTCTCTGCCAAGCGCAAACCGCTTTTTTCTAAAATCTGGTCAACTAATTGCTTCTCGACCTTGCCTGGAACTTTTTTGACCGGCGGAATGAAATCATAAAACTTGCCGGGTCTTTTATGATTATTTCATCGCCAACTGGCATAAATCCTCCATTTCCTTTTTATGACCACTTAAATTTTCCGTCCTCAAGGTTAAAATAAACCAAGCCCTGGTATTTTTCTCCGCCGTCCTTGGCCAGAATATTAAAAATTTGCATCGCGATCCGTCCGGACTCGTCTTCGCTCATGCCAGCTTTTTCAACCAAAACATATTTCAAAAAAGCAGCAAGATATTCTGGATTTTTAGGATTAAGATTAAACCCTTCCGTCTCAGTCTTTTTATTATGTTCCTTAAAATAAGCCGTCATCATCTCGCTAAACTTTTTCTCTTCAAGCAGGTTTGTCAACTGCCCGTTCTCGGCTAAAACCCTCAACACCGCCGCCAAACGAATCTTGTCCGCCGTTCTCCCGGCTCCGGGAATTGCTAAATAGAGCGCCTCCACCAGTTTCTTTGCGTCTCTGCCGACCGCTTTTTGAATTTTTTTCATCTCGGCCTCAACCTTCTTCGCCTCCGCCTCGTCGCCTCGGTACTTGGCCTGAATTTCGTCGCCGACGCTGCCAATCTTTTCCGCTCCCAAAATTCTTTTTACCTTTTCTCTTATGTCGCGGCTAACTCGCTCGATTCTGCCTTCGGAATACAAATCAATTTCTCCGTCAACATTAAAGACTGTCGTTTCCTCGATGCCCTCCATGTCCATTGACGATAATTTCAGACGTTCATATACCTTTATAAGATATTCCAGTTTTCTTTTGTCTTCCCGATCTAAATTTTTGGTATTTGGGCTATTGACGAGATACTGTGACAGCTTTATCGTTTCAACCTTGCCCGTCCCGACGGCCTGATGGTAATCCGACAGCCAGTTTTTAACCGTGCCGCCTATTTTTACGCTGTCGGTCGTTATGCCCTGCTTTGTCAAAGTCTGTAAATTAAGCAAAAGCGCATCGCGTATTTTTTTCTTCAGAGCGTCCCTGGCTTCAAATTGAGGAATAGAAAGCAGTTTGGTTTTTATCTTTCCCCAAAGGTCGTAATCCTCCATTTCAAAAACTGAAATGAGACTATTTTGTATTAAATTGCAAATTTCATTGTCGGACAAAGCCGGCAGCGCCAATAATTCCGCCTTCTGCAAAAAATTTTCGTATTTCAATCTGGTGTCCGGAGATTCTGGTTCGTTGTCGGCTAAAATTTCACTTATCTCTATAATAAGATCCTCGACTTTTTCCGAAGAACCGAATTTTTCCGTCTCCAAAAGCCTGCCAGAAAAATCCTCTTCGCTTATTTCCTTCTTGTCGGAAAAACTTTTGCGGAGAGCCTCAACAAAAGAGGACTCAAGACCCAGCTTTTCCATCTCGGATAAATTATCTTTCAAAATTTCCGCCACCTCGGGGTTAAAATCATTTTCTGTGAGATGTTTCCGGAAACTGTCAGCAAAAATAAAAAGCGCGACTTTTCCTTCCGGACCCAAGAAAAAATCGCTGCCGGCTTTTGGATTAAATTTTTCCCGTGGTTCGTCAAAACCGTAAGCCAGGCGACCGAATTTACGGGCCGCAATACCGGCTTCAACCGAAGATAAAGTTGCCGCAACAGCCAAAAGGTGTTCTTCCTCATCAAGCTGATACCAGGTTCTTCCCTTGCGACCCATGGCAAAAGCCAAGCTCCACTGTTTTTGACTTTCGGCGATAGAAGACAAATCCTGCTCAAGCGAGTAAACTCTCTGTTGGAATACCAAATTGTCAAAAGCTTTTTCGCCTAAAATTGGCCTTTCACCAATCAGCGTTTCGTTGAAAAATCGATGTAAACCGAAAATGTTCGATGGGTATCCGAAATAATTCAAGGTCTCGCCAAGCCGACCGTAAACCACTAACTTTCGCAAAATTGCCCCGCAGCCGGCTAAATCCTTCTTGGCGACAAAATCTTTTAAGATTTCAAACATATCCTCGCCATCGCGGGAAGATAGGTCTTTCTCTGCTGCCGCTTCCGCCTTCCGGCGCTCAATATCGGCTTCAAGTAGCGCCGGCACGGCTGCGGCAAGAGCCTCTTCCCACTCTTTTTCCGCCGCCTCCCGCTTCTGCCTGGTTTCGGCTTGCCGGCGCGCTATTTCTTTTTTTCTTTCCGCCTCGTCCATTTCCAAAAGCTTCTGCTGCTCCTCGGCCAAAGCCGCTTCTTTTCCGGATATTTCTAGTTCTTTCTCTATTTCTTTTTCCGACATCGCAGCAAATCGTCTCGTCTCTTCCAAAACTTTGGTCAAAAAATCTCTTTCTTTGCCGGCCGGCAAAGATTTGAGAGAATCTTCCAACTCTTTTATTATATTTTGATCGGCCATAATTTTAAACCAACATTAAGTATTTGCCGCAGCCACTCTCTTGGATTTTTCTTCTTCCGCGATTGCCTTCAACGTCGCAACCGGACCGTCCTCTTTCCACATCTTTGTGTATTTGTCATACATATCCTTATTTCCGTCCTGTATCATCTTGGCTAATTTTTTGGCTAAATTAGATTCGGAATGCCCTTCGGCGCTCTTTATCGCCTCGTCTAATTGTTCCCTATAGGATTTCTTAAAGAATTTTTCCGCCTCTCTGGCTTTTTCTGCACCAAATGCCTGTTCAATCGCCTTTAACTCTACATCAATATTTTGAACTATTTGCTGGCTGCTGTTAATATCCACATCGATTTCTTTCTGTCTTGTTTCCAAATCAAATTTTTTATCTCTACCGGCAGCGGTTAAAAGACCCCTCGACTCCATTTCTATCAATTTATTCAATTCAAGCTGGTTACCCTCTTTCTCTTTTGACAAATCGTCAATTTTCTCTTGGGCCGTTTGACGCCTGCTGAGAGCATCCCCGCGCGCCTGGCTCGGATTTTCCAATCTCAATTTAACTTTTTCCAGATTACTCGCATCAACCTTAAGGGCATCCTCTAACTTGCCTTTTTCCAAAATAAATTTACCCTCTAGTTTATCGGCATCCTTTGTCAAGAAAGAAATAATGTCTTTTCTTTCTTTATCAATATCTATTTTGGACAAATTCTCGTTATACAAATCTTGAAATCTTTGCTGTCTCTCCTGGTCGGTCATGGGCAATGTCTTTTCTTCCTCGGCAACTTGCGCCTCGGCTCGCTCGCGAGCAATGTCTTTTTTCAAATCGTTATCGCTCATACCCTGTTGGCCGCGCATCTTCTGGATATGCTGGATACCTCTTTCTAAACTGCTGATTTCAGCCTGCCCGCGCCTAACTTTGAATTCTAAATCATCCCGTTCCCTCATCTGTCCGGCCGCCTGCCGCTCGCCGATTGCCTGATCGGTTTTCTTTTTTAATCTTTCCGCCTGCAATGGGTCGACCGATCTCATCTCGGAGGCCGCCGCGGCGGAGAGAGCTCCGGCAGCGCGCTGAACCTTTTCCTGCGCTTCCTTACCGCCGAGTGTTGCCTTGGCCATTTCCCATCTGCTCATTTTGGTAGCGGCGCGGGGATCAATAACTGAAGCCAAAAAAGATCGACCGCCGGCCATACGCTCGGCAGTTCTGGCCATCCCTTCTGCTTCCCGCATCGCGGAAATATTTTTTCTTCTCTGTTCTTTCGCTTTTCTTCTCCGTTCCGAAAAAGGCAAGGCCACGCCGGTTTTGGCATAAGTAAATTCTGAAACCGCGCCGGCGCCTCTTCCGGCCGCTCCCTTGGCCCCTTTCCAGGCCCAACCGGCTCCCTTTCTTAATCCGGCTTTTGCCCAGCGGCCCGGCGCGGTTCCTGCTCTCTTGAGACCTCCCAAAACCGCTCCCGCGGCACCCGAGCCGGCGATTCCCAATTTCTGGGTAAACATCAGACCGACCAAGAGCAAAACTGTGGAAACCAAAAACGAAGATAAATTATTGGCGTCACCTAATGGGCCCATGTCAAAGTCCAATTCACCCGGAGCAAAAGTCGCCCCAACCTCGACATTCGAGGTCCCCGCTCCAGCAACAACCAAAGCCAGCCAGATAAAAAATGCCAAGACCGGGCCAGAAATGACGTATTTTGAAAACTCATCCCACCATTGCTTGGCATACTGCTGGCCCTGCGGAAAAGAAGCTAAAAGATAGGCCAGTGGCGAAAGTATAATTAATGTCCAAAGCACGACAATCCTGATAACCAAAACAACAAGCAAAACTCCGACTGTTAACAAGGCGACCAGGATAACTACAAAAGCCAAAAAAGCAATAGCCGAAAGATTCCACTGCATCCCTCTCCTGCTGGCGCCCGATTCCAGGGTTGGGAAAAGAGTCAATAATTTTTGAATACCAAGGGCCTGATAAAAATTAGCGCCCGAAGCCGCGGCAAAAGCGTTGGTAAAAGTCAGCATCACTACCTGGGCGAAATCAATGATAATCCCGCAGATAGTTTTGCTGAAATTTATCAGAACCGCCATCAAAAGCAGTTTGGGCAGAAGTTTTTTATAGGAGTAGGCCTCGACATGGAGAATTGTCGCG
>CAYZNO010000056.1:0-5399 GCA_964479685.1 uncultured Gammaproteobacteria bacterium | reverse complement strand
AAAAAATCCGCTGGCCAACCGTGATATTAACTCTGCTGCTTGTCGTTACTATCCTGACTATTCCCCAGTTTAGAAATTACACCTGGCAACAAATTTCTTTTCAAAACGATTCGGGCAAAGTAAGGATCAGCCAGTGGCAAGAAACCTGGCAGATGCTCAAAGACCGACCGCTCACCGGAGCCGGGCTTGCCGGATACCAAGAAATGCTCGCCCCATATCACAAGGCAAAGCATATTGAAATTTATCTTTACCCGCATAATTTATTTTTAAATTTCTGGAGCGAACTTAGTCTCGGCGGATTAATTGTTTTTTTCTTGATTATTTGCAAATTTTTTAAAGACAGCACTAAACAATTACTGGTTACCCATTACTGGTTACCCGTTACTCTAATGGCTGTCATGATAACGCTCCTCGTCCACGGTCTGGTTGATGTTCCTTATTTCAAAAATGACCTCTCGATTTTCTTCTGGCTCTTGATAGGCCTCTCTCTTATTGTCCCCAAAATCTCCTCAAACCAATTATCAAAATAGGAAACAAACTGCCGCATTATACGCTCCGTCTTAGGCGGAGTTTTTTTGACTTGACAATTTCTTTTTTCTGTGTAAGAATATAGTGTTTGGAACGTTTCCAAACATGGGAGATCACGGAGGGAAAAATGAAGGGCAAGCTGGCAAGTTTCTGGATCTTGACCTTCCTTTTCGGCTGTGGTTTGAACACGGCCGGCCAGGGGCCGGACGATGACGACCAGGGCCCGTCCGATGTTCCGGAGCAGGAAGCCGGGCCGGACATTGCGAGAGACGAAGTTCCCGAAGAAGACGCGGCCGAAGACGAAGACCATTTCGACCAAGATGGAGAAGATGTTCCATCCGAGACGGCCGACGAAGCCAGCCCGGATGAAATGTCCGACGAAACCGCCGATTCCTCAGAAACGGAAGATGACGGCGCCGAAGACGAGACCAGCGCGGAAGATGGCGAAACCGAGGACGGTGAAGTCACCGACCCCTGCGCTCCGCCGGAAATACCGACTGACGGTCTCTATCTTTTCTTCTGCTTAGAAGAAGGCGTCGCTTCCGAACTTGTCATGTGGCGCTGGATTTACCGCGACTGGGGCCCCGCCGTCATCTGGGAAACAGAACCCGGCTGCCGGATTGCAAGCTCCCGGACGCTGTTCTGTCCAGTAGAGATCTACCGCGACGCGACCTACTATTTCAATATCGAAATGCCGGGGACCGGCCCAGTCGGTTGGTCTTGCGGACCAGGTCTTGCGGCGCCCATGGGGACGCCCCGCGTCTGGCTCTATGGAATACCCGTTGCAATCACCTTCGCCGATAACGGCGCAGGTGGCTGCAACCACATCTTCACAGTACCGGAGCTCTAGTAAGCTCCCGCCGGCAAAACAGCGTTTTTGCCGGCTTTTTTTATCCCCACACTTACAAAATA
The DNA here is from genome assembly GCA_964479685.1 of uncultured Gammaproteobacteria bacterium. GTDB lineage: Bacteria > Patescibacteriota > Patescibacteriia > XYB2-FULL-38-15 > XYB2-FULL-38-15 > JBGSRW01. The sequence continues at coordinate 3,959 of CAYZNO010000056.1, read as the reverse complement.
AGTGTGGGGATTTACTAAAAAACTGGACAAAATCGCCGGGATATGCTATAATAATATAATGTAAAAGCTAAATCTGGCTTTTTCTTTTTGCCAAGCCGAAATAACAAGGCTAACAAGGGAATAAAGAGGGGGGCTTTTATAAATTCGTTCCTTTAAAAACAGAATCCCTGGTTTACCACGAGACTTAGGGATAAAAATAAAAACAAAAACAAAAATAAGGAGCGTTAGGCTCTTTATTTTATTTAGGGCATTTTCAGCCCTTTATTTTATTTTGTGAAAATGTTAAGTTAAGAAAATGGAAGGGTGGCTGAGTGGCCGAAAGCGCCGCACTCGAAATGCGGTATACCGGAAACGGTATCGCGAGTTCGAATCTCGCCCCTTCCGTTTGCCAAAACTATTGCTTCTGCAATTGGTTTGGCAAATTGGGGTTGGCGCGAGAGAACCCACTTCCCGCTCTGCCTTCGGGACAGCTTCAAATCCCACCCCTTCCGTTTTGCGTATGATTTTAATTTTATGGAAAAGTATAGCCTTATACCATTCCCCAAACGCGAATGGAAAACTTTGAGAAAAGCCCTATCGGAGAAAAAAATTTGTTCGACCGTCAGATGCTGCAATGAGCTCGGTAAATACAAAACCGGCCAAATTTTAAAAACTCCATGGGGAGATCTGATAAAAATTACAAAAGTCAAAAGATATTACGATCTCCAAAAAATTCCTACCTGGAAATTTTTTGATAAAGGAATGAAAATTTCCGCCGGCAAGGCAAAAATATACGGGCGAGAAAAATGGGATTTCATCTCTTTCAAGTTGACCGCGTCCGAGATAAAAGTAAATTCACGTAACCAGTAAACAAATAATTACTGAACATAATTGCTCTACCCAGAACGCTGATTGACCTAAATCTCGGATCGTGGTTGACAAAACAGCTTTTCGCTAGTATAATCAAAGATTGAAGGAATTAATTTTTCTGCTTACCGGCGGATTTTTTATTTAAATTATGAATAACATCAGAAACATCGCCATTATTGCCCACGTTGACCACGGAAAAACCACCCTGGTCGACGCCCTGCTCCACCAGTCGGCTACCAAGGTCGGGAAAGAAAATCTCGGCAGAATTTGTATTATGGATTCGAACGAGCTGGAGCGCGAGCGCGGCATTACGATTTTTTCCAAAAATGCTTCGGTGCAATGGGGCGAGACAAAAATAAACATTATTGATACGCCCGGCCATGCCGATTTCGGAGGAGAGGTCGAGCGGGTTTTGAATATGGCCGACGGCTGCCTGCTTTTAGTCGATGCCAAAGAAGGGCCAATGCCCCAGACGCGCTTTGTCTTAAAAAAAGCTCTTGAACTTGGCCATAAAATTATTGTTGTTATTAATAAAATTGATAAACCGCACGCCCGGCCGGATTTTGCCTTGGATAAAACTTTTGATTTGTTTGTCGAGCTCGGAGCAAACGACGAGGCTCTCGATTTTCCGGTTATTTATGCTTCAGCAAAACAGGGCAAAGCCGGCAACGATCCTGACTTGGGAAAAATGACCGATATCTCGCCGATTTTTGAAGCGATATTAAAACATGTTCCAGCGCCAACGGGCGACGCGGCCGCTCCGCTTCAGATGCTTGTCGCCAATGTGAGCGGCGACAATTTCAAGGGCCGAATCGGAGTAGGGAGAGTTTATAATGGGACACTTAAAGTCGGCCAGGACATCATGCATATCAACCGCCTCGGCCAGATGAAAAAATACCGCCTTATTTCTCTCATGACTTTCTGCGGCCTGGAAAGAGCCGAGGCTAAAGAAGTGCCGGCCGGCGACATTGCCGCGATCGCCGGAATCCCCGATTTAACGATCGGCGAAACGGTCGCCGACCCAAACGAACCGCAGGCTCTGCCGGTTTTGAGCATTGAAGAGCCGACCGTAAAAATGACTTTCACCATTAATGATTCCCCTTTCGCCGGACAAGAAGGACAATTCACTACTTCCCGTCAAATCAGAGAACGCCTACAAAAAGAACTGGAAAATGACATGGCTCTTAAAGTTGAGGACGCGCCGGAAGGCGGCTGGACCGTTTCCGGACGCGGCGAACTGCACCTTTCAATTTTGATTGAACGGATGCGGCGCGAGGGGTTTGAACTTCAGGTTTCCCGTCCGAAAGTAATTGAAAAAGAAGTTGACGGAAAAAAAATGACGCCTTATGAGAGATTATTTATTGAGGTGCCTGAGGTTCATTCCGGGATTGTCATCCAGAAAATCGGCGGCCGGAAAGGAGAGTTGAAAGACATGAAAACCGTCGAAGGAATTACTTACCTTGAATTTTTAATTCCGACCCGCGGCCTCTTCGGCTACCGCAGCGAATTTTTGACTGACACGCGGGGCTTGGGGATTATGAATACCAATTTTGATCAATATCTCCCCGATCCGGGCAACTGGCGCGAACGGGAGCAAGGGTCGCTTGTGGCGCATGAAACCGGTGTAACCAATCTTTATGGCATGCTCAATGTCCAGGACCGCGGCGTTTTTTTCCTCGGCCCGGCGGTTAAAGTTTACGAAGGGCAGGTGGTCGGGCAAAACGCTAGAAGCGGCGATATCAGAGTCAATGTCTGCAAAACCAAAGAACTTTCCAACATGCGCTCCAAGGGCGAGGGATCGGACGAACATTTTAACGCGCCGAAAACCATGGATCTTGAAGACGCCCTGGAATACATCGGTGACGACGAACTGGTCGAGGTTACTCCCCGAAATGTCAGGATCAGAAAAATTTATCTTGACGAACTGACCGCCAAACGGATGGCCAGAGCCCAGAGAGAGTAAATTATAAAATAAAAACTCCGCGGGACTTCCGCGGAGTTTTTTGATCTTCAACTTTAAAACTTGAACAGCTTGGCAAATTGCCCGACCAACGGCACCGGCTCTTCCTTGCCCTGCGAGGCATTAACGATTCCCAAAATTGCGAGGACCAGAAGCCCCAACTGCAGCAATCTTAAAATCCAGAAGAGAAATGAGAACTGCCACCACCAATACCAGGGAATCATCATATTGACGAGCCAGATAATCACCGCGAGACAGAAAAGAACCAAACCTTGTTTTACATGATATTTCACGAAAGGTTCTTTGTGGGCTCCGGTCAGGAGCGGGATGAAAAACAGGATATAAGCGATGATCGCCATCCCAGTATTTTTCTCGCCGCCCGCAGGCTTTGGAGTCTCAGCCGGCGCCTGTTGTTTTTGTTCTTCCATAGAGTTGAGAAAGAAATAAAATTATAAATTAATTAATTTTTATTTACTGGCTGCCGCCAAAAACCGCTGAACTGAAAATTACGATCGTTATTTCCTGGCTATCTTTATCAGCACCGAAAGTGTATTGTCCGCCATTTTTATTGGCCAGAACCGACAACCCGCCGTCCGACTGGCTGCTCGTGACAATCTGGTACCCGCCGCTCTTTATAGTTTCGGTAAATTTTGCGGCATCCCCCGACCCGAAAGGCCTTTTAACGGTAAAAACGACCGAACCGGAATTCTCATCATTCCCGATAACATTACTTAAATAATATGTCAGTTTGGCTCCGCCAAAAAGTTCCTCCAACATCGGTTTGATTTCAGAATTAGCTTTTTCAACTAAAGCGTTGCCTGTGGTAATTTCTTCCGCCTCTCCGTAAGGGTCGGTTTGCCCCGCCTCTTCGGTTATGCCTGATTCTTCGGCAATTTTACTGGCTTCTTCGGCTAATTTTGCCAAATCGCCGACATTATTTCCGGCGAAAGCGTTTTCCAGCCCGCCAACCAACTGGCGGACGGCCCGCTCGCGCTGATACCGCTGCCAGGCAAAATAGCCGCCAACAATTACGAGTACCGCGACTACCACGATAATCGGAGTAAGAAACTTGTTTTTCTCCATAGTTTTATAAATTTATCCCCAGGCGCGCTCTGTCCCGGGCGGTTTCATTAGTCGCACTTTATCAATT
>CAYZNO010000055.1:0-5422 GCA_964479685.1 uncultured Gammaproteobacteria bacterium | reverse complement strand
GTTTCTCCGGCGGAAATTGTTTTCCAATTGGCGCCGTCCCAGGTTTCAACCGTTCCGTCGGCAATCGAAAGATGGGCCGCTAGGGCTGGAGTAGTATGCTCTCCGGCCGGGCCGCTCGTAAAATAATATCCGAGCGCTAGAGCGAGGACGATTACGGCCGCCGCGACGTAAACCAAGGTCATTTTCATTTTAGGTTGGATTGTCATAGGTTTTTCTTTTTCGGGTCCGGTCTGCCGCAAATCTTCTTTAGACGAAAGATTTTTAGCGGCTTGCCGCGAGCCGATAAGATTAAAATATTTTAGATAAAAATTTTCCCTGATGCGGTTTGCCGTGTCCGGAGATATATCTACGCCGGACGGGGAAACAATTCTGATCTTTTGCAGATTTTCTGCCAGGGTATATAAAGTTTTCTCCTTCGCCTTGAGGAGCGAAGATTTTTTTTCTTCCCACGCCTTGGCGAAATTTTTGGATTTTTTGTTTAAAAAATTAAACATATTTATTGTAGGTTTAGCTCTAAAAATTTCGGATTGCCAAGCAGGTGTTTCTGCATCAGGCCGAGAGCGCGATGGACTCTGACTGCGACAGCGCCTTTCCCACATCCGACTATTTCCGAGATTTCTTCATTTGATAATTCTTCAAAGAATTTCAAAGACAAAACGGTTTGGTACTTTTCGGGCAGTTCGGCCAGAACTTCTTTCAGGAGAGCTTTTTTCTCATCTTGCTCCAAACCGCTAATCGCGCCTTGTTCGGAGTGGCCGGTTTCTGGTTCATAAATTTCGGCAGAATCAACCAGTATCTCCTTTTTTTTGCGGGAAAAATCGATCAGAGTATTCCGGGCAATTTTAAAAAGCCAGGCGGCAAAGGTAATTCCGCGGTCATCATATTTTTGGAGATTAGCCAAAGCTTTAGCAAAAACTTCGGAGGTCAGATCTTCGGCTAATTCTTTCTGCCCGGTGCGGTTCAGGAGGAAACCATAAATTCTCGGCATGTAATGATTGTAAAGCTCCTCGAAGGCAGCGATATTTTCCTGGGCTTTTTTGATCAATTGTTTTTCGAGTTCTCTGTCCATATTTGTGCGCTTTTCTCGTATAACGCTTTAATTTAATAAAAATTACACTGGATTTCAAATGTGGTTTATGTTACAATTATCAAATAATGGCGGATTAGTCAACCGCCGATTAAAATAAATAAATCCAAATTTATGCATCTTTTAATCCGTTGGTTAATCTACGCCGTCGCGATTATGCTTTTGACTTACATTATTCCCGGAATTTCGGTCAGAAGTTTTTATTCGGCCCTGATCGCCGCTCTGGTCCTTGGTCTTGTTAACGCCGTAATCAGGCCGCTTCTTATTTTACTTACTTTGCCGGTTAATATTTTAACGCTCGGACTTTTTACTTTAGTTATTAACGCCCTGATGTTATGGCTTGTCGCTTCAGTAGTAAAAGGATTTGATGTTAAAAATTTTGTCGCCGCGTTTTTAGGCGCACTGGTGCTTTGGGCTGTTAGTTGGTTTACCAATGCGCTGACAAAATAGCAATTTTAAATAAATACCAAATTTTATGAAAAAAATTTTATTTACAGTTTCAATTTTAGCGTCAGTTATGCTGCTTGGCGCGGGGTGCGTTTGGTCTGGGGCTGAAGAGGAAGTAGCGACAAATGTAGCGTCGGTAACCGAAACGAATGTCAATGATTCTGCCGACCCGACCGCCGGCTGGGAGGTTTATCGGGACGGGCCCTGGGCAATCGAAATGAAATACCCGCCAAAATATAAAACGGTTCATGATACTTACGGCTGGCCGTACGCTTTAATACATTTTATCGAAAAGGACGGAGCTCAGTCTTACCGGGGACAAATTGAAACATGGGACAGTGAGGACGGCTTTCGGGAAGCCTACGACCGCGATCCGGCTTTTATTGCGAGACATCCTAACGGGAAAAATTGGGTGACGGTTGATTACAACCCCGATCCAACCGATCCTGCCGTGGCCGAAGAATGGCGTTCAATTATTTCTACTTTCCGTTTCACCTCGCCATAATAAAAGAAACGAGAAATGAGGTTTGAGGTTTGAGTTATAAATTTTTAATTAACTCGATTTTCGTTTCTAGAATCTCTAATCTAATTATATGACCGACATCGATTTAATCTGGGAAGAACTCCTTTCTCACTTTGAATATAGTTTGCCAGAGAGCCGTGAAGCTTTTGTCGAGGAAGCCGAGAATGTGGTTAAAGAACTCACCGAGTATGGAAAAATTTCTCCTGACGAAGACATTAAGGCGATTATGGAAGGATTGGAGGTCAGATGGGAAGATTATCTCAAGGAGAAGAAAGTTTGAACTATGGATTCGGCCAAATTCAAAGGAAGCCGTGAATTTTTTTGGACTAAGCATGCTATTTCCAAAATGATTTTTTACGGCCTTGTTCCGTCGCGCGTAAAAAAAATTTTTCGGGCGCCGGACCGGATAGAAGAGGGGATCGCTCCAAAGACGATGGCCATGATGCAAAGGGCCGGCAAAGGAAAACGGCAGACGGAGATCTGGGTGATGTGGCAGAAAGGCAAGGGTGGTCAGAAAAAAATCATCGCTGCCTGGCGTTATCCAGGAACAAGTCCGGTAAAGCAAATTCCAATTCCGCCGGAAATTTTGGAAGAATTGAAAAAATAAAAATAGATAAAAAATCCGGGCTCATGAAGAGTCCGGTTTTTTTGTTGGGCCGTGAAAAACGGCGGCGCTCGGCGACGCTACGGTTCGAGCGCCGGCTTGAGCGGCGTGCCGCAGAGGCCGCAGAAGAATTCGTTCTCCCGCGCTCCGTGTTTCGGACAGGCGGCCTCGAAGTGGAGTGTGCCGGCCGTCGGTTCGACCGTTTCCTCTTTCACTTCGAGTGACCAGCCGGGCGGGAGATACACCTCCAGGTCGCCGACCTTCTTCCTGGCGTCGGCCGGAGCCATGAGCGTGCCGTCCGGATTCGTCAGAAGGAATCGGCCCTTGCCCATCGGCGTTCTGCCGACGATCTTCCCCTGAGGGTTCTTTTCCTCCTTAAGGAAAGCGATCCAAAATACCGTGAGACCCATTTGTCCCTCCTTTCACCGCTAATTTTCGCGGTTTTTTACCTCGCATTATCTTGGCATATGGAAATTAATTTGTCAAGCCTCCTTAGTAGCATAAAAGTTATAAATTTAGTATAATAAGACAACAGGGAGGAAAATAATTTTTGATCCAAAACTATGTTTAAAAAGACAATTTTTCTGGTCGCGGCTTGCGTTTTTTTATTTTCTGGAAATATTGTTTATGCCCAGACTGACGCGAACAAATGGTGGGATTTTGAAAAGTGGGCGGTGGATATAAGCGTCAATAAAGACAGTACTTTCATCGTCCGGGAAACTCAGACTTTTAATTTTCACGGCAATTACCATTGGGTAAAAAGAGACATCGCCAAAAATAAAGTCAGAGCCATTACCGATGTAAAAGTTTTTGATAGTAACGGTAACGAGTTGGCTTATCCCGACGCGGAGATTATTGAAGATGCTTCGCAGATAAGTGTTAAATTGAATTTTGATCTGGTTGATACGCAAGCGACCTGGACCTTTGAATACAAGGTTTTGGGCGGCTTGGGTTATTTTGAGGCGAGCAAAGAATATCCGGCTCACGATGAGCTTTACTGGAATGCCGTTTCTTATGAACGGAACGTGCCGATCGGAAGCGTGGATGTTTTAGTCCATCTGCCTGAAACGGTGGACGAGGGGAAAATGATGCAGACGCTTTTTACCGGCCCGGCCAGCAACAATATTCCCTCCGAAACCTACAAAATTGTTGACGGGAAAACTTTCAGATTTTGGGGAGAAAATATTGGTTCTTACGAAAATTTTACGATTGTTGCCGGCTGGCCAAGAGGGATAGTTTTCGAACCGGGCATTGTTAAAATAAATTCAAATACCGAAGCAACAGTTTTAATTGACGGGGTGAAAACAAAATTTAAAACTCCCGCTGTGTTCGAGGAAAATTATGAGATTTCTTCCGGCGGACATAAAATTTCCGTGGAGAAATTCGGCTGGCAGATAAAAGGAGAAAAAGAACGCAGCGTAACGGTGGGCGAGGGGACAGCAACAACTTTGGATTTTGAGATGAGCAAGGCCTTGTGGTTTATTCTGATTGATAAATTGAGTTATCTCATACCGATTCTTTTGGGTATTTTTCTCTGGAGAAAATACAAGGCCATCCCGAAGCTCAAGAAAACAGTCATCGCCCAATACGAACCGCCAGATAAATTGTCTCCGGCCGAAGTTGGAGGTTTGGTTTATACGACTGTCCGCTCCAGGGATTTTACGGCGACAATGATTGATTTGGCTTACCGCGGTTATCTGAAAATCGTGGAAAAGGAGGAAAAAGTTTTGTGGAGCAAAATGAAAAAGTATACCTTAATAAAAAGAAAATCGTTCACCGGCGACTCGGCGCTTTTGGATCACGAAGTTAAATTTCTTGAAGCGATTTTCGGCCTGACCGCCGAAAGCGTTGAGGTAAGCGATCTTAAGACCAAATCGGCATTCCGGAGCGCGATTTTGAAACTGCCTAAAGAGATCATGAAAAAATTGGTAAAAGAGAAGGAGTATTTTTCTTCGATGCCCATTCCAAAGGCGGCCGGATGCGTTATCGGCGCCGTTCTGGCTTCTTTTGGATTCGCTTTGGGCCCGATAATTATCGCCTTATTCTCGGGATTTGCTCTGGGGAAAGCTCTTGTGCTTTCCGGGGTCATATTTGTGCTTTATTTGATTATCAAACCACCGCCCTACACGGTGAAAGGACTTGAGGCCAAGTGGTACGCCCAGGGTTTCAGAGAATATCTTCAGGTGGCGGAAAGATTCCGTCTTGGCGCCTGTACGCCGGAAACTTTTGAAAAATATTTGTCTTACGCCATGGTTTTCGGAGTGGAAGACAAATGGGCGGCTCGTTTCGCCGATATATATAAACAACAGCCGGATTGGTATGAGAGCAGCGCCCCTTTGAGCGGATTTAACAGCATGGTTTTTGTGAACAGCCTTCATTCAATGACAACGAACGTTACCGCGATCGTAAATTACAGCAGTCCCTCCGGCCGTTCGGGTTTTAGCGGCGGGGGAGGCGGGGGAAGCTCCGGCGGCGGAGGAGGAGGCGGGGGATCGAGCGCTGGATAAAACAAGGTTTGAAAAATGGGAAATGAGAATTGAGTTATAATAAAAAATTCCGGCCGTTGACAATAAGTCGCGGGCCGGGCCACGGTGGGTGTTTCACAATGTGATCTACTTCTTTTCCTCCCTGAAGAAGTTGTCGGCGTACGGCGCAAGCAGTGCCGCGCCGATGAAAAGAGTGGTAGACAGGCCGACCACGATTCCACCGACCAAGTTCAGAAACTCGCGCACGCTTTTCGCCCTCCTTTTCCTCCAGCCCC
>CAYZNO010000054.1:0-5455 GCA_964479685.1 uncultured Gammaproteobacteria bacterium | reverse complement strand
CAATCACCCGAAAAAGAAGAATTAAGAAAAAAATATCCAAAATTCGCGGAGAAAATACGATAATTTTGGGAAAAATATATTTTTTGAAAACCCCATGCCAGATTCGCAAGTTGAGGAAATTAAAAATCGCCTGGATATTGTTGAGGTAATTGGCGAATACGTGTCCAACATGAAGCAGACGGGCGGTAACTGGAAGGGTCTTTGCCCGTTTCACAACGAGAAGACCCCTTCGTTTATGGTCTCCAAGGATAAACAGATCTGGCATTGCTTTGGTTGCGGCGAGGGCGGAGATGTTTTCAGCTTTGTCCAGAAGATTGAAAACATGGAATTTCCCGAGGCGCTGAAGATTCTTGCTAAAAAAGCCGGCGTTATTTTGCGGTACGAAGACCAGGGGCTTTCAAACCAAAAAACAAAATTATTGGATATCCTTGAAGCGGCAACTAAATTTTATCATAGCAATCTTTCGAATTCCGGCGATGCGGCCGCGGCGAGAGAATATCTTTTCGGTAAAAGGGGATTATTGGAAGAAACGGTGGAGAAATTTTTTCTTGGGTTTGCTCCCGAATCGTGGGATGCGACGTTAAAATTTTTGCGCGGCAAAGGATTCAATGAAAAAGATATATTTCTCGCCGGGCTTTCGGTAAAAAAGGAAAAGGGTTCCGGCTATTATGACCGTTTCAGGGGAAGAATAATGTTTCCAATCCGCGATGCCCACGGCCATACGGTCGGTTTTACCGGCCGGGTAATGCCCGAGGCGGAGAAAAGAGAAAGCGCGGGGGGAAAATACGTGAATACTCCGCAGACGCTTGTCTACGACAAAAGCAGGGTAATTTACGGCCTGGATTTTGCCAAACAAGAAATTAAAAAAGAAAATTTAGCGGTAATGGTTGAGGGAAATATGGATGTTGTCGCGTCACACCAGGCCGGATTTAAGAATGTTGTTGCCTCGTCCGGAACAGCGATGACGCTGGATCAGGTCCATTTATTGAAAAGGTATTCCGATAATCTGGCGATTTCTTTTGACGCCGATTTGGCCGGCGGGGCGGCGGCCGTGCGAGGAATAGATGTTGCCTTGCGCGAAGGGATAAATGTTAAGGTTATAATGCTTTCTCCCGAGATCGGCAAAGATCCGGACGACTACATAAAAAAAGATCCTAACCTTTGGCGCGAGGCGATTGGTAATGCTATGCCTTTCATGGATTACTACATAAAGCGGACGCTCTCGCCGCTTGATCTTAGAAAAATTGATGACAAAAAAAAGGCTGCGAAGATTCTTTTGGGCGAACTGGTAAAAATTCCCGACAAGGTTGAGCAAACTTATTATCTTGAAAAGTTGGCTAATGTGCTTGGCGTTTCAGAGCAGATTTTACGGGAATCAATGCCTAAGGGAAAAACGGCGGCGGATAACAGAGTTTTAATTGCTGCTAGTACCCCGTCCGGAGATAAAAGGCGCTCTTTGCTTCTTGCTGAACGGCTCTTAGCCCTTCTTTTAAAATATCCACAATATCTTGGTAGCGCCATAGATTATCTGGAACCATTTATGATATCAGAAGAACTGCCAAGAGAAATTTACAAAAGCCTGGTTTTGTATTATAATAAGGCTGTGGATAAAACAAATTTAGCTGACATATCAGCGAATCTGCTCGCTGATGAGGTAAGTAAAAAGCGTGTTGAAAAATTGCTGCTCCTGGCAGAAAAAGATTTTGGGGAATCCGCGGATGAGGAAGTGAGGGGAGAAATTATGAAAAATGCCAGAGCGATCAGGGAGGATTATATTTTAGGAGAACGCAAAAGGCTCGAGGGTGAGATGAAAAAAGCTGAGGAATCCGGAAACGCGGCGAGAATCAGCGAGTTAGCGGAAGAATTCAATAAACTGGTGAATATTTAGAAGTATAAAATAGGGAGGGTAGTTTTGTGATTTATTTTTAGCGGCTAACGATTTGATTAAAATTTGACCAATTTTAGAGAATGAAAACCAAAAAAACGCGCCGACTGAAGAAAAAAAGCGGCGCGAAGAAAATCAAACCAAGGAAAGCCGGCGGTAAGAAAAAAATCGTCCGGGCGCGCGGAAGGAAGATTAGGGCGAAAAAAGCCGCCAAAGTTGTTGCACCAAAAATTCTTCCGCCTTCCGAAGAATCTGTCAAGGCGCTCCTTGATAAAGGTAAAATGAGAGGATTCCTTACGGATTCGGAAATTCTTTTTACTTTTTCTGATCTCGAGAACTACGTTAAAAAGTACGAAGAATTTCTGAATATTGTCGATGAGGCCGGAATTTCCATCGTTGAAGTTAAGCAGGATATTTTGGGCAGGGAAGAGGATAGGAAAAAGATTTTAGCGGACATAGGAGTGAGCAAGGAAAAAAAGCGGCTTGATCTTGGGGATATTTCCGCCGATTCGATTCAGATGTATCTGCGCGAGATCGGCAAAGTTCCGCTGCTTTCAACGGAAGAAGAGATGGCGCTCGCGAGGCGCAAAGACCTGGGCGATCAGGAGGCGGCGCAGAGATTGATGGTTGCCAATTTGCGGCTCGTTGTTTCAATTGCCAAGAAATTTGTCGGGAAAAATTTGTCTCTTGCGGATCTGATCCAGGAAGGAAACATTGGCTTGATGAGAGCGGTTGAAAAATTTGATCCCAAAAAGGGTTATAAATTTTCAACTTACGCTACATGGTGGATCCGCCAGGCGGTAACGAGAGCGTTGGCTGATCAATCGCGCACTATCAGAATTCCGGTGCACATGGTGGAAACCATTAACCGATATCAACAGGTGGCCCGCCAATTAATTCAAGATCTTGGCCGCGAACCTCTGCCGGAAGAGATTGCTTCGGAAATGGGGGAGGACGTTGAAAAAATTAGAAACCTTATCCAAATTTCCCAGGATACGGTTTCGCTTGATACTTCAGTCGGCGATGAAGACGAAGACAGTGTTCTTGAAGATTTCATTGAAGATTTTAAAAATATTTCTCCTGACCGGGCGGCGGCGCTTCAGCTTTTGAGGGAATATGTTAAAGAAGCTATCAAGGATCTTCTGCCGCGGGAACAAAAGATTTTAGAGATGCGTTTTGGTTTAATTGACGGAGTTTCGCATACCTTGGAAGAGGTCGGTGAGGAATTCGGCGTAACCCGCGAAAGAATCAGACAGATTGAAGCCAAAGCACTGGAAAAAATACAAGGATTCAAGGGCATTGAAAAATTGAAAGACTATTGATACACTATTTGCACGGACGGAATTAGGCAAAATTTAGCGTTTATTCCAAGATAGCTTCGGCCAAAGGCGGATCCGCCTCCGGCGGACAGCGGCAGAGCGCGTATGCAATTTCATGTTTATGTATTACGTAGCCTGAAGAATGGTAAACGCTATGTGGGCAGCACCTCTAAGGCAGTTATTGAACGTCTTGCTGAACATAATAGTGGTAATAGTGGTACGAATAAATGGACAAAAGTAAATCGTCCGTTTGAATTGATCCACGTCGAAGATTTTTCTTCCCGGACCGAAGCCAGAAAAAGGGAGTTGTTTCTTAAAAGCGGTCAGGGAAGAAAATGGCTTGATGAAAACATTCCGAGGTAGCTCAGCGGCAGAGCAACCGGCTGTTAACCGGTTGGCCGTGGGTTCGAATCCCACCCTCGGAGCCAAAGAAAAAAACCCGACTTTCTTGTCGGGTTTTTTTGTGGTATTTTTGGCCTAAATTTGCTATAATAAACTAACTTATATGCAGATAAGGGACCTGAATATTCCCAATATTTTAAGCTTAAGCCGGATAGTTTTGGCCTTTGTTTTTGCCATTCTTCTTTTTAATTCGCGAAAGATAGCCGCGGCAGCGGTATTTCTTCTGGCGGTCTTGACCGATGTTGCCGACGGATATTTGGCAAGGAGATTCAAACAGGTTACCACTTTGGGGAAAATTTTGGATCCGGCAGCCGACAGGCTTTTGATGCTTTTGGCTTTTTTAATCTTATATTTAAATCATGGCTTGCCTGGGGGATTGGCCATGCTTGCCATTGGCTATCATTTATTCATTGTTTTTGGCTGGGTAATGGTTTTTCAAATTAAAAACGTGGCGATTTCCCATACTTTTTGGGGTAAACTGAACTCGTTTCTCCAAACTCTGATGTTTTTCGCGGTGATTTTTGATTTTTATCCACAAATATTTTTTGCCGTGGTCACGTGTTCAGTTTTGGCGGCACTTTTAAGTTATATTGTCCACGGTATAAAAATTTTGGGAGAGAAGAAAACAACATGATTTTTTTGCTTAAATGTTTATATTTCATGCTGCCGGCGTACCTGGCGAATATGGCGCCGGTTTTTGCTCAGAAATTGGGAATTTTAAAATTTTTGGATAAACCGGTAGACGGCGGGAAAAAATGGAGGGATAAAGAAATATTTGGTTCGCACAAAACTTGGCGCGGTTTTTTTGTCGGCGTAGCCGCGGCGGTCGTCGTTTCTTGGCTGCAGTATTTTTTATATTCGTATTCTGTTTTTCAAAAAATTAGTTTTATAAATTATTCGGAAGTGCATTGGTGGTTTTTGGGTTTTCTTTTGGGTTTCGGAGCGCTATTCGGCGATTTGATAAAAAGTTTCTTTAAACGGATGGTTAATATTGCTCCCGGTGCTCCATGGATTCCTTTCGACCAGATTGATTTTGTAATCGGCGCGCTTATTTTTGCCGCGCCGGTTTATTTTCCCGCTTGGCCCGCCGTGGCGGCGATTTTAATTTTTAGCCCGATCCTGCATATTGTTGCAAATAATATCGGCTATCTTTTACGGATTAAAAAAACTAGGTGGTAATTTTCCTTGAAGTTTAAAGAGAAAATTGGTACAATCGGCTCATGAGCAATCTATACATAATCGCTACACCAATAGGAAATCTGGAAGATATAACCTTAAGGGCCATTCGGATCCTGAAAGAGGTTGATTTAGTTTTATGCGAAGACACAAGGCAAACCAGAAAACTTTTGGATCGTTACGAAATTCACGCGCCGGCCACGAGTTATCACCAGCACAGTAAGTTACAAAAGATCGAGCAAATAATCGATTTGCTGAAAAATGGTAAAAATTTAGCGCTGGTTTCAGACGCCGGCACACCGGCTATTTCCGATCCGGGCGGAAAATTAGTCGAAGAAGTTTTACGGACGTTGGGCGATGAAGTAAAAATTATCCCGGTTCCCGGGCCGTCAGCCGTGATTGCCGCGGCCAGCATTTCCGGTTTTCCGACCGATAAATTTTTATTCTTGGGATTTCCGCCGCACAAAAAAGGAAGAAATAAATTCTTTCAAAAAATTGCTGAGGCGGAGGAAACGGTTATTTTCTATGAATCGACTTACCGTGTTTTGAAATCGCTGGAAGAGTTACGCGCCGCGGCGGGGGAGAGGCGGATCGCGGTTTGCCGGGAACTTACCAAAATGTTTGAGACAATTTATCGGGGTGGAATTGAGGAGGTGATAGAAAAAGTAAAAAG
>CAYZNO010000053.1:0-5468 GCA_964479685.1 uncultured Gammaproteobacteria bacterium | reverse complement strand
CTGGTATGCACGTTTTTCTCGCGACATTCAGGGTCTCGATGAGGCGCAGCTGGCCGCCGTTGAGCGGTTCGCAACCGAAACTGCGGACAAGGACACCTTGGCGCAGGTGATTGCCGAACGCGCTCTGCGAAGGGTGGACTGGGCCAGTCTTCCGAAACTGCCTGGCAACATCTCTTCGAGGCGCGCTCGGTTCGAAGCCTTCTACGACGATGTTGTGGCGGTGGTCAGCTACGGCCTTACCGACGACGAGGCGGCTGCTGCGCTGGATTCGGCGCACCACACCCCGGGCGCAGAGGAGTTGGGGCTGTCCCCCGGCTCTCCTGCCGCTCTCCTCTGGGAGGCGAGTCGGCGTGACTTCATCGTTTGCGTGGAGTACGGCGCGGCCGTCCGGCTTTCGTTGTTGGACGATCCCGGCGACATCGGACGGATTTCCGCGGCCGTGAAGATGCCTCCGCCCCCGTCGGCTACGTTCGACCTCATCGAACGCCAGCCCGGCTGGGGACGCCCCGAATTGATCGGGGTCTGCGGAGCCATCGTCTCCGCCCTTCGTGCGTTCGGCCAGAAGGCCGTGCTTCCGGAGCGTCTTGACGCCCTGGTCGCAAGCTTCGAAGCCCACATGGGTTTTGGGGCGTCGCCGTGGGGCGCTCTCGCAAATGCCTTTGCTGCCCACTCGAGCGACCTCGAATACGGGCTGAAGGTTCTTGCGGTGGGTCTGTTCGCCGCAGAGCGAGAGGCGTCTGCGGATGCCACGGATGTCGCCATCTGGTCGGCGGCGGTGCGGGATCTCGTTAGGGAAGACTCGGGCTCCTCCATGAGCGACCGGTGGACGAAGCCGGCAACCGAGACCACCTAGTCCGAACTTCATTCTGACCTTTCGGCGTAAGCCGAGAATGTCTGGCGGGGACGGACTGCTTGACCCTTGAATTTTGTGCTTCGGCACGAGATTCGGGGGTCTTTTTTTGTTCTTTAAAATTGGGAATTTTTGGTTTTTGTGATAAACTGACAGCAAGGCTGTCATCCTGAATGCAGTGAAGGATCTCGTCGTCAAAAAATTGAGATTCTTCTCCGCCAGAGGCGGATCCGCCTTGGGCGGATAAATTTAAAATTACTGGCCATGCCTTTTTTTAAAGCAAAAAAATTGGATTTTGAAACCGGCGGACGGTGGATTATTGTTTTAAAGGAAAAAGAAGCCCGGGCCTACGGCATCAGGATGGGCGACAAATTGAAATTAAAATGGGACGGCCGGGAAACGGTCGTTACCGCCAATTTTACCCATACCAAAGTCAGTGAAGGCGAAGTCGGATTATTCAAGGAAATCTGGCAGCATTATAAATTCCAGCCGGGCGAGATGATTGACATTACGCTCCTGGAACGGCCGGCCTCGATTGAATCCATCAAGAAAAAACTTCTGGGCGGCGAATTGAATTACCGGGAAATGCACGCCGTCGTGCGTGACATTGCCGACTACGTCCTGGGCGATATTGAAATAACTTATTTTGTCGCTTCCGGTTTTGCAAGAAAATTTACCACGAGCGAACTTTATTATCTTACAAAATCAATCGCCGAAACCGGCGACATGCTCCGTCTCCCCGGTCCGGTGCTTGATAAACATTCGGTTGGCGGTCTGCCGGGAAACCGGACAACCATGCTTGTTGTTCCGATTATTGCCAGTCTTGGTTTTAAAATTCCCAAAACTTCCTCGCGTGCCATTACTTCGGCGGCCGGCACGGCCGACACCATGGAGGTTTTAGCGCCGGTAACTTTTCCCATGGCAAAAATCAAAGAAATAGTTAAAAAGACCGGCGCCTGTATTGCCTGGGGCGGGGGAACGCGGATCGCTCCGGCCGATGACCGGATTATAAAAGTTTCCTATCCCTTGACGCTCGAGCCGTATACCAAAATGATAGTTTCAGTCATGGCTAAAAAAGTCGCCATGGGCGTGAAGTATCTGGTCATTGATCTGCCGGTCGGGCCGACGGCGAAGATTCACCGGGTGGCTGATGCCAAAAAAATCGAGCGGACCATGAAATTTTTAGCCAGGCGTTTCGGCATAAAGATAAAAGTTAATATTAATGAAGCATTGAAACCGGTCGGCCGGGGAATCGGTCCGGCGCTTGAAGCCCGTGATGTCCTGCGCGTCCTGCAGCGAAAAGAACACCGGCCGCTGGACTTAGAAGAAAAATCCCTGGAGTTGGCCGGAGAAATTTTGGACCTGGCCGGGATTTCGAAGAAAGGCGACGGCTACGATATGGCCATGGAAGCGCTCCGGAGCGGCAAGGCCTGGAGTAAAATGCGGGAAATTATCCGGGCCCAGGGCGGAAAAGCGAACATAGATTCTGAGGAAATTGTTTTAAGCGATAAAATTTTAAAGGTGAAAGCGGAAAAGAGCGGGCAGATTGTGGGTTTTGATAATTTAGCAATCGTAGCGATTTGCCGGATTTTGGGAGCTCCCACTTGCAAAAACGCGGGAATCTACTTAAATAAAGTAATGGGCGACCGGGTGCGGGCAGGCGATACAGTTTTTACTATGTATGGCGAGAGCCGCGACCGACTGGCACTGGCAGTAAAAGCCTTAGAGAAAAATAAAATCTTGACGATAAAATAAGGGCTCGGATAATTTAATTATCTTCGCCTACAAAAGTTTTGAGTTTTAAGATTTGAATTTTGAGTTTTATTTATGAGCATATTTAAAAAAATCTTCAAAGGCAACACCCTTTATTATCCGGGCTGCCTTTCCAAATTCGTGGCCAAGGAACTGGTGGAAAACTACCGCCGGATTTTACGCCAGGCGGGTTTTGATTTTATTGAATTGGCCGATTCGGAAGTCTGCTGCGGTTCGCCGGCCTTGAAGGCCGGATATAATGAAGATTTCAAAAAATTGGCGGAAAAGAATCTGCAAGTCTTTCGTGATCACTCGGTCGGCAGGATTATTACTCATTGCCCGACCTGTTCTTTGATTTTTCGGCGTCATTATCCGGAAGTTTTGGGAGAAAAATGGGATATCGCAGTGCTTCATATGACTGAAGCACTGAACTCAAAACTCAAAACTCAAAACTCAAAACTAATTAAAAATTGGAAATTAAAAATTGAAAATTCCCGCCAGGGGCGGGTTGTGACATATCACGATCCCTGCCATTTGGGCCGGCAGATGGGAGTATACGAGGCGCCGCGGGAAGTGATTAAATCTTTGGGGTATGAAATAAAAGAAATGGAACTTTGCCGGAACATGAGCTTTTGCTGCGGCGGAGGTGGGGGAGTCCATGCCAACGAATTTGAACTGGCTGGGAAAATCGCCAAAGATAGGATCGCCATGGCGAAAAAAACCGGGGCAAAAATTTTGGTAACTCCTTGCCCGCTTTGCTACTTGAATTTAAAGAATAACGTCAAGGATGAAGATATTGAAGTTAAGGAATTGTCGCAATTAATGTAGACGATTATTCTTCGAGCAAGCGAATTCTTCGACTGAACTCAGGATAAACTCCGTGAGCGCGTCGAGAAACGGTTCTCGACTTCGCTCTGCTCCGCTCGAACAGTAAAGAAAAAAATATGCAAAAAGAATTTTTATCGGACGAGGTCAAAAAAAATATTTGGAAAGTGGTTTTTGAATATAAGGCCAAGCGGGAAAAAACTTTGGCTGATTTGGGTTTGGATTGGGATAAATTCAGGAATAATTTTCGGGCAATGAAAGAAGGCGCTTTCCGCGATATGAAAAATTTGAGGAAGCGGGCAGTGGAAAATTTAGGGAAAAACGGAATCAAAGTTATTGAGGCGCGCGATGCGGCCGAGGCACGGAAAATAATCGGAGATTTGACCGCCGGTGACAAAATAATAGTTAAGGCAAAAACCACCGCGGCCGATGAGATAGGCGTTGATGAAGTTTTGGGTGAAAAATCAGTGAGCACTGATTTGGGAGATTTTATCATGAGTATTTCCGGCGGGCGCGACATGCATCCGGTTTTTCCATCGTTTCATTTGACGCCGGAAGAAATTGCTAAAATCATAAAAAATAAATTCGGGGCTGATGTAGCGCCCGACGCGAAGAGCATTGCCGCTTTCGCGAGGCAATATCTGCGGAGCAAGATGGCCGAAGCAACGGCCGGGATTACCGGGGCGAACGTCATTACTGCCGACGGAAAAATTGTTCTTCTGGAAAACGAAGGGAATATCTCGCTCGTCTCCCGTCTGCCAGACAAGCACATTATAATTTCCGGATGGGAAAAAATCGTTCCGACAGTAGAAGACGCCATGCAGGTAGTGCGGGCCGCCTCGGTCTTCGGAACCGGGCAGGACTGGCCGGTTTATGTTTCAATTATTTCTGGACCGTCCAAAACCGCTGATATACAGAATGAACTTGTAATCGGCGCGCAAGGGGCTAAAGAAGTTTATTTGGTTTTGTTTGATAACGGCCGTGAAAAAATATTGGAAGATGGGTTTGAAGAATTGCTTTACTGTATAAATTGCGGGGCTTGTCTTGATTTTTGCCCGGCTTATCACCAACTCGGGGCAAAATACGGCGATAAATATCTGGGGAGCAAAGGAATAATTTTGTCGGCCTTCATGGTCAATCTTCTCCGCGCCAAAGAATCCGGTTGTTATTCCTGCACACTTTGTTCTGCCTGCCATGAGAATTGTCCGGCAAAAATAGATCTGCCGGGGATGATGAGAAAAATCAGGACGAAACTTGACGCGGAAAATCAGGAAACCGAGGAAAATAAAAAGATGATTGAAAACATAAGAAAGTTTGGCAATCCTTTCGGAGAAAAAGACAAAGAACGTGCCCCCAATGAACTTTATTGCTGCTAAAATAAAAATTATTACTAATAAAAAAACGGAGCCGTTCGGCTCCGTTTTTAAGTTGCTTGAATTTTAAGCCGAAATTCTATGGTTATGGTTTGAAAAGCGGAAGTAGACCAGTTTAACGCTTTCTGTAATGACGAAATAGGCGATAACAATGCCGAAGATAATCCAGAGGTGGCGCGTCTCCGGCCTCACAAATTTGAAAATATTTTTTCCGAGAGCAGTGGCCGGCAGGACGATCGTTATGGCGGCGGCAAGAAGGGCGAGGCCTATCAAAGTATTTGAAGCGCGGCGGGCTTTCAAGAAGAAAAATTTCGTGCGGAGAGAAAATATCAGAATTATTTCCGTCAGGATACTCCCGATCATCCAGTTTGTCTGGAGTACGCCGGGGGAAATCCGGTAGAAGAGGCCGAAAAAGATAAAATCAAAAACGGTGCTGACGACCCCCAAAACCGTGGCGAGCAAGACAATTTCCCTGACTTGATAGTTGCGCGGTCTTTTCAATTCATCGGCGTCAACCGTATCGGTAGCAATGGCAATCATGGGAAAATCGGAGAGGAGGTTTAAAAGAAGAATCTGGACGGGGAGCATTGGCAGAAAATCAATCAGGAGCGAAGCGGTAGCCACGGCGAAGAAATTTCCAAAATTGGAAGCCAGGGTTACTTTGATAT
>CAYZNO010000052.1:0-5471 GCA_964479685.1 uncultured Gammaproteobacteria bacterium | reverse complement strand
CTGATTATCGCCGGGCTCATTGCCTCCGGAGAAACAATCATTAATGAAGCGGAAATTGTTGACAGGGGGTATGAAGCCATAGAACAAAAACTTTCCGCGCTCGGGGCCGACATAAAAAGAATATAATTTATCGTAAATAATCAATTTATTAGTTTATGGCGTTAAAATTATTGGATAAAAATAGTTTCTTTTTTAAATATACAGTCAGTTACGTCGTGATTGTTTTAATCCTGGCGAGTTTTTTCGGCGGGATGGTTTTAGGGGGATGGCAGGGGCGATTGGAGACTGAAAAAAAATTCGTCGGCGGAAATGTTGGCAATGTGGAAAAATTGCCGGACCATCTGTCAAAAGATATCAATTTTGATCTTTTTTGGCAGGTTTGGGATCTAGTGAAACAAAATTACGTCCATCAGCCGGTGGCTGACACTAAATTATTTTATGGAGCCTTGGCCGGAATTGTTTCAGCGGTAGAAGACCCTTACACGGTTTTTTTTGATCCAGATATGGCAAAAAAATTCCAGCAGGAATTGGAGGGGGCTTTCGAGGGGATCGGCGCAGAGCTTGGAATAAAAAATAAACAGTTGACGATAATTGCTCCTCTCTCCGGCACTCCGGCCGAACGGGCTGGACTTAAGGCGGGAGACGCGATTTTAGCTATTGACGGCAAGGATACTATTGACATGGCTCTTGATTACGCGGTTAGTTTGATCCGCGGTGTTAAGGGAACAGAAGTTAATTTAACCATTTGGCGCGAAGATTGGGAAAAGCCGAAGGATTTTAAAATTACGCGAGACAGAATAGAAATAGCAAGTGTGAAATGGGAGATGAAAAATAATATCGCTTATGTTGAGATAAACCATTTTAATGAGGATACAACAAAGAGATTTAACCAGGCAATCGTTGAAATGTTGTCAAAAAATCCAAAAGGAATAATTTTAGATTTAAGAAACAACCCGGGTGGATTTCTCGACGGAGCCGTTGATATTGCCGGCGAATGGATTGAAAAAGACGTTATTGTTATAGAACAAATGGATGACGGGCAAAAAAACGAAGAGCGTTCGGACGGCCTTGCTAGATTGCAGAATCTAAAAACAATTGTTTTAGTAAACGAGGGTTCGGCTTCGGCTTCGGAAATAGTTGCCGGCGCTCTGCAGGATTACGGAAAAGCGACAATTGTCGGCAAAAAAACTTTTGGCAAGGGGTCAGTGCAAAACTTTGAATCTCTGCCCGATGGTTCGGCCGTAAAAATTACAGTTGCCGAATGGTTGACGCCGAAAGGAAGATTGATAGACAAAGAAGGTGTAGTGCCCGACCTGGAAGTTGATTTGACTGAGGAAGATTATAACGCGAGCCGTGATCCGCAGATGGACAAGGCTATCGAGATTTTGGGACAATAAAAAAATGGAATGGTATAAAATACAAAATCCGCCGAAAAATTGGCGGATTTTTTTATCCAATTATTTTTGAGCGATCGGATAGGATCAGACCATAACGCTCTGGTAATAATTTTTAGCGTGGTCGCGCTGTGAGTAAACCGTGTGTGTGCAATCCGGTTCGTGGGCTCCGCATTTGGCGCAGAGATACCAGTCGCAGGAACGACAAGTGCTTGAGAATCTTCCGTCAATCGGGTCGCCGCAGTTCCAACAATGGGTTATTTCCCATTCGCTGCCGCAGGATTGACACGACATAGTATTCCGCAGAAGCCCTTCGCCTCGAATCGCTCTCGCCCCACAATAGCATAGATCTTGATCCATCATATATTTTCTTTTAATTTTTTCCTATCTTTCAGTATATATCTTTTTTATTAAGGAAATATTAAGTGGCGGTTGTTCGACTTTTATCTAAGTGCTAAAATATTATAATAAATTTAGGTATTTTATTATTATTTGGTATAATAAGACTAGTTTTATGAAAGTTATTTTATTAAAAAACGTGGATAAACTGGGAAAGGCGGGAGAGATTAAGGAGGTAGCCGAAGGATATGGCCGTAATTTTTTAATTACCAGGGGCCTTGCGCGGCTGGCTACGCCAGGGGCGGTAGCCGAGACTGAAACAAAGGCCAGGGCGGCGGTGGAAAAAGCGGCTAATGAGCAGAAAAAGTTGAAAAAATTAGCAAAAGAGATTTCAGGTATAGAGATAAAAATTCCCGCCAAAGTCGGCGAGGGTGGCAGGCTTTACGGTTCGGTCGGGGTCGAAGAAATAGCCATTGAACTAGGTAAGAAGGGATTTGAGATTACGAACAAGCAGGTAAAATTGGAAAAGCTAATCAGAGATGTCGGCGGACATGAAATTGTGATAAAATTAGGGGAAGGTTTGGAGGTGAAGGTTCTAGTAAGGGTGGTAGAAGACAAAGGCAAATAAGCGCTAGGGTGCTTTGTTATTATAATTTGAAATTTGTAACTCATAACCTTGAGTTGTAAATTTTAAGTTGTAAGTTTGAAGATATTATGACCAAATTTATTTTTGTGGTCGGCGGTGTAATGTCCGGGGTAGGCAAAGGAACGGCCGCGGCTTCAATCGGGAAAATTTTACAAGGAAAAGGTTTTCGGGTGACAGCCGTGAAAATTGATCCTTACATTAACGTCGATGCCGGGACAATGAATCCAGTTGAGCACGGAGAAGTTTTTGTGACCGAAGACGGCGATGAAACGGATCAGGACATTGGAAATTATGAAAGATTTCTGGACACGAATATTTATTCTGATAACTACATGACGACCGGCCGGGTTTACCAGACTGTTATTCAGAAAGAGAGAAATTTGGAATATGGCGGACGCTGCGTGGAGGTCGTGCCGCACGTTCCGGAAGAAGTTATCCGCCGTATCCGCCGCGCGGCAAAAATAGCCAAAGCGGATTTTGTTATCGTTGAAGTCGGCGGTACGGTTGGCGAATACCAAAACGTTCTTTTCTTGGAAGCGGCAAGAATGCTCCATCAGCGGCGTCCGGAAGATGTCCTTTTCGTTCTGGTAAGTTATTTGCCGATTCCGTCGAAAATCGGAGAAATGAAAACCAAGCCGACCCAGCAGGCAGCGCAGCTTTTGAACGCTGCCGGAATTCAGCCCGATTTTATTTTGTGCCGGGCCGAGCAGCCGCTTGACGAGCCGAGAAAAAGAAAAATTTCCATTTTTTGCAACGTGGATAAGCGCGACGTCATCTCCGCGCCGGACATAGATTCGATTTATGAAGTTCCTATTAATTTTGAAAAAGAGCAATTGGCGCAGAGAATTTTATCAAAGTTTTACATGCGAGCCAGACAAAAAGATCTTAAGGAATGGAGGAGATTGGTTAAAAGGATTCATGAAGTGAAAGATGAGGTAAAAATTGGGGTTGTTGGAAAATATTTTACCACGGGAAATTTTGTTTTGTCTGACGCATATATTTCAGTCATTGAGGCGATTAAACACGCATCCTGGGCCAACAACCGTAAACCGGTTCTATCCTGGCTGAATTCAGAAGAATATGAAAAAGATCCGACCAAACTTAAAGAACTAAAGCAAATCGACGGCATAATCGTGCCTGGAGGTTTTGGCTCGCGGGGGGTTGAGGGAAAAATAAAAACAATTCAGTATTGCCGGGAGAATAAGATCCCGTATTTTGGCCTTTGCTATGGCATGCAAATGGCCGTGGTGGAATTCGCAAGGAATATTTGCGGCCTCATGGATGCTAACACGGCGGAAATTAATCCGAAAACAACCAATCCGATTATCCATATTATGGAGGAACAAGGCGATCTTATCAAAAATAAAAAATATGGCGGGACAATGCGGCTTGGCGCTTACCCTTGCGTTTTAAATAAAAAATCTCTGAGCTATAAAGCTTACGGTCAAAAAAATATTTCTGAGCGTCATCGCCACCGGTATGAATTCAATAACGCTTATCGCGAACAGTTTGAAAAGGCAGGACTCGTGATTGCGGGAACTTCGCCGGACAACAGTTTAGTTGAAATTATAGAAATCAAGGATCACCCGTTTTTCGTGGGAACGCAATTTCATCCCGAGTTTAAGAGCCGTCCGTCTAAACCGCATCCGCTTTTTTTAGCGTTTATTGCCGCTTGTTTAAAAAAGTAGAAAATAGAAAACCGCTCCGCATTATTGCGGAGCGGTTTTGATATTTTTAAGATTCTTTTGGTATAACACTGACGATTTTTGTCATACGGAGATGTCGGTCGAATTTCGGCATCTTTCTCGAGGTGAACTTAACTATACCCGAGGCTACCGCGTAGAGGGTATCATCGCTGCCGCGTCTGACATTCTTTCCCGGATGGACTTTCGTGCCTCTTTGCCTGACTAAAATGCAACCGGGGTGGGCCAATTGCCCATCGGTCATTTTTACGCCCAATCTTTGAGCTTGGGAATCGCGGCCCAAACTAGTGGAACCGCCTGCTTTTTTATGAGCCATATTGTTATAATTTAAAGGTTAAATTTATGGATATTTTCCTATTTTAATCGACCTTCCCAAAATTGTCAAATGGTCGGGTGCGGCGGCCTTGAATTTATGGGGTAAATAAGATATAATTGAAAAAACGTTTAATATTTATATTTTTATGAAAAAGGAAAATATATTTGAGACAATGGGGTCTGCCCAAGAAAAAAAGAGAGCCGAAGGCAGGAGAAGGCTTGAAATAGCTGTAGAAATAGAGAGACTTTTGGATCAGATGGAAGCCGCTCGTGATTCCGACGTTCGCGGAGAAATCGAAGGTCAAATAAGGCAATTGCTGGAACAGGGGAGGCGAATTCTTGAGAAAGGAGACGTGGAAGGTTATTACAAACTGCTTGAAAGTCTAAAGCGAAGCGCTGCTTAATTTTTTTTAAAATTTTTATGAGTCAAATAACATATTCAAAGAAAGTTATTGATCATTTTAAAAAACCTCATAATCAGGGGGTAATAAAAAATCCGACCGTGGTCGGTGAGGCGGGTAATCCGCTTTGCGGCGATATGATGAAATTATATTTGAAGATCGATAAAAAAAAGGCCGGTGGAAAAACGGTTGATTACATTAAGGACATTAAATTCGAAACACTTGGTTGCGCCGCGGCAATTGCCACTTCTTCCATGATTACGGACCTAGTTAAGGGCCAACCGCTCGAGGAAGCGGCCAGAATTAATAAAAACAACATTGCCGATTCTCTGGGCGGACTTCCGCCGGTCAAACTTCACTGTTCGGTGCTCGCGATAGAGGCGCTGCATGATGCGATTAAAAAATGGAATTTAAATAATCTATAATAATATAACAATTTATGAGAGATAAAGTTAAAAAAATTCTGGAAGAAGTCAGGCCGGCGCTTCAGGCCGATGGCGGAGACGTGGAGTTGGTGGATGTTGATGAAAAAGCGGGTGTAGTCAAGGTAAAGCTTACCGGCGCCTGCCACCATTGTCCAATGGCGGCTATGACGCTTGAGCAGGGGATCGCAAGAGTCTTGAAATCAAAAGTTAAGGGAGTCAAAGAAGTTGTCGCAGTATAAATAAAAAAT
>CAYZNO010000051.1:0-5538 GCA_964479685.1 uncultured Gammaproteobacteria bacterium | reverse complement strand
GTCTGCGGTGACGCGGTTGACAACGACTGCGACACGACCATCGACGAAGGGTGCATTTGCACGCCGGGGACCACGCGCATGTGTGGCACGGACATGGGTATCTGCACCAGCGGTCTCGAAACCTGCACGCCGCTCGGCGCTTGGGGTGTCTGCCTTGGGGCAACCTGGGGCGACTCCGAAGCCTGCGATGGAGCCGACAACGATTGCGATGGCGACATCGACGAGAGTTGCGGTTGCGTCAACGGCACGACCCAACCGTGCGGCACCGACATGGGCGCGTGCTCCCGCGGTTTCCAGACTTGTTCCGGAGGCCTTTGGGGATCCTGCGTCGGCGAAGTGACGGGCACTCCCGAGATCTGCGATGGCTTGGACAACGACTGCGACGGCGACATCGACGAAACCTGTTCCTGCACGATCGGCACGGTCCGTTCCTGCGGGACCGACCTGGGGGCGTGCGTGGCCGGCACCCAGACCTGCCTCGACAACGGATTCGGGATGGGCTACTGGGGCGACTGCGGCGGCACTTACGTCGGTCCTGATCCGGAGATCTGTAGTAACGGTGTCGATGACAACTGCGACGGTTTCATTGACAACGGCTGCACGACTCCGACTTGCACGACTCCGGGCAGCCCGGAGATCTGCGACAACGGCGTGGACGACGACTGCGACACGGCGGTTGACGAAGGCTGCTCCGGGCCGGGCAGGTACCAGCACTGCTGGACTCTGCCTGCCACGGCTTCACGGATTGCCTTCGAAGGCTGTTCGGGTTGGGCGATCTCCACCGGTCCTGGGGACGGCATCGACGGCCGTCTTGTCTGCACCCGGCCGTGGAGCCTCATCGCGGAAACGACGAGCGCGAGTTCGTTCTGCTTCGCGGTGTCGCTCGATTCGGGTCAGTACATCGAGTACAACTCGGTGTCTGACCTCGTGCCGGACTACTGGGGTTGCGTCGGGCCGTACCCGCCGGGAACGCTGAACGGAGCACACACCGCCACGCTTGGCGGGGCTCCAGCGGCGTACAGCCTGGTGGACAACCGGCTCGCCGGCTGCAACTTCCGGTATCGTCGTCCGTAGTAAACTCCTGGAGGGATCGAAGTCCGTTATCTGTTAGCGGGCAGAGGAGGAAAGTGTAGGGACTTCCCGGTTTCCCTCCCCGGAAGTCCTTGCACCCCAGCAGACGGGGTGTCAGATGATCATTAGCCTGGCGCGTGCGATGCGTTAGGCTCTCGATCTCCGCCCCGTTCAGTGGGGCAACACGGGCTGGAACATTTGCATGTGCGATATGCAAGTGTTCCGCCCGTTTTTTTTATTCTCAAAAAATGTTATAATCTTATAATATGAATTTACCCATTGATTGTGTTTTAGCCGTAACTTACCGGTGCAATTCGCGTTGTACCATGTGTGACATCTGGAAGCTCAAAGAAATCCGCGAGCTTGGCTTGGAATATTATAAGAAGATTCCGGCTAGTTTGCGCGATATTAATGTCAGCGGAGGCGAGCCTTTTTTGCGTCAGGATATCGTGGAATTGGTAAAAATTCTCCACGAAACCTGTCCAAAGGCCAGAATTGTTATTTCCTCGAACGGCTATTTGACAGATTTGATCGAAGATAAGATGCGGGAAATTTTAAAATTCGCTCCCAATACCGGAGTTGGCATTTCCATTGACGGGATAGGGGAAATGCACGATAAGATCAGGGGGATTCCCGGCGGGTTTAATTTATCCGTCAAAACGGTTAAGACGCTCAGAGAAAAGCTGGGTATGTCAAACTTGCGTTTGGCTTTTACTATTTCTAAGCAGAACATCGAGCATCTTGGTAAGGTTTATGATTTATCAAGAGAGCTGGGCGTACAATTTACGTTAGCTCTGGCGCAAAGTTCGGAGTTCTTTTTCGGCGGCAAACAGGTTGTGGAAGGGCCTGACGATAAAGCTTTGCAAGAACAATTCGTTTATCTTATCAGGCAAGAATTAAAAAGTTGGCAGCCAAAAAGGTGGGTGCGGGCTTATTTTGCCAAAAGCCTGTTTGATTTCGCGAGAACGGGCAAGCAGGTTCTGCCTTCCCGGGCTGCGATTGATTTCTTTTTTCTTGACCCGTTCGGCAATGTTTACCCCTCGGTCGTCCATAACGCGGTAATGGGAAATTTGGAACAGAACAATTTTTCCGAAATTTGGAATTCTCCGGCCGCCGAGTCGGCGCGGGAAAAAGTTAAGACAGCCAGTCAGGATGTCTGGATGATCTGCACCGCGCGTTCGGCGATTAAGAGGCATCCCCTAAAGGTTGGGTGGTGGATAATAAAAAATAAATTTTCAAGATAGACAATTGATTATGAATACGCTTGGCCGCCTTGGCCAGACATTGTTTCCAGATCGCGAACCGGAAGAAAGGGCCAGCCTTTTGATTTGGTCTTCTGTTTTGATTTTAGGGATCGCACTTCTGGCGATTGCCGCGCCTTGGGAATACACGGTTGGAATTGTTTCCGTTTTGCTAATTCTGCTTTTTCTTTTCAGGTTTATTAATTTTGGGCTTTATCTTATTGTTCTTTTGTACCCCTTTATCTATTTGCAGTTATTTATCGGCCGGGATGTCAACATTCCTTATGTCGACCTATTGGCGATTTTTGTTTTTTTAGCCTGGGTCCTCCGCTCATTGCTTTTGCCTCCTTACGGCGGACTACATTTTATAAAAGAAATTGGCAGAGAAGCCAAATTGTCCTGGGAAAATTTTCCCGGGTTTTTGTTTTTTCTGTTTTTTATTTTCGTTTCACTTCTTTCGCTTATCAATACGGAAAATTTCGGCGGTAGCCTGAAATACATTTTCCGCCCACTCTCATTTTTTTATCTGATGTTCGTGGTTTTGCCGTATAATGTCATAAATTCAAAAAAAGTTTTGATGAAAGTTTTTTGGGTGTTTTTTTCGGTCGGAATATTCGTTGCCCTGATGGGTCTTTGGTCGGTGCTTTTCCCGGAAGGAACAGGGCTTTTCCGCCGGGCAATACCATTGCCGTTTTTCGGCATACATATTTTGGGAACTAATCACAATTTGATTGCGGAAGTTTTGATAAGTGTTATACCAATTGGTTTTATACTGATCTGGGAAGAAAAAGATATTTTCATTAAAAAACTTTTGATTATCGGAGTTCTTCTGATGTCCGTTGTTAATCTTCTCACTTTTTCCCGGACCGGATGGATTGCTTTGGCTTTTGAACTGCTTGTGTTGGTTTTAATAAAGTACAGAAAAAACATCAGGAATTTTTTTGAACTTGGTCTTCTAGTATTTCTGATTCTTTCACCTCTTGTTCTTTACGGTTATATTTTTATGACAAGCGAGATTGTGAGGAGTTCCAACCTGAACAGGCTTGCTCTGACAAAAATTGCTCTGCAGACTTTTATTAAGCATCCGGTTATCGGAGCGGGAGCGGGAACTTTTGTCGAGCAAGTATCCCGGGACGAGTGGTATATTATTGATTTTGGCAATCCGTCCGAGGCGCACGGCGTAGTCCAAAAACTCCTGGCCGAAACCGGCATTTTAGGATTTTCGACATTTTTCGTCTTGCTCGGTTACATAATTTGGCGTTTGATTAGGGTTTATCGTTGTCTTACTCCAGAATCGCCGTACAAATACATTCTACTTGCCCTGATTTTGTCTTCGGGCGGCAGTATTATTTTCCAACTTTTTAATACATCATATTTTGTTTCTAAACTCTGGCTCCCGCTCGGCGTGGCGCTTGCCGCGGCGCGTTTAGCAGAAGGTTGTATAAAGGAAAAAGATGAGCCAGCAGGGAAAACAGTTTTATTATATGAATAAAAATAAAATAGTCCATATTATTACCAGTTTAAATTTCGGCGGAGCTGAGAGAATGCTTTTTGATTTGGCGCGAGGCCTAAAAGACAGCGGCCTTGAAGTGTCGGTTGTAACGGTTGTTGGCGGCGGACCGCTCGTTTCGGATTTTGAAGAAACTGGCGTTCCGGTCAAAATTTTCAGGAAAAAGGGTAAAATCGGGTTCAGAGTGGTTTGGAAGATTTGGAGATTTTTGCGCCGTGAGCGGCCGGCGATTGTCCATACCCATCTTTTTGGCGGCGATACGTGGGGAAGGATAGCCGCGATTTTGGCTCGCGTGCCCGTTATTGTTTCCACAGAGCACAATACCAATCTTGACGAAGGCGGTTTTAAGCGTTTCGTTAAAAAGTTTTTAAGTTTATTCACTAAAAGAATCGTCGCTGTTTCCGAAGCGGTTAAAAAATATTCGATTACCGTCGACCGTATTAAGGAGAAGAAGATTGAAGTTATATTGAACGGAATTCCGCTAGGTAATTTTCTGGAAATTCCCGAGAAGAGATTCGGCAGCCCTCCGGTAATTGGCGTCATCGGCCGTCTTGAAAAGCAGAAAGGTCATGAATATTTGTTTGAGGCTTTAAATGTTCTCAAGGCCGTTCCCTGGACTCTTTGGGTGGTCGGTGACGGATCATTGAAAAATAATCTTGAAAGACTGGCCAAAGATCTTGATCTCCGCGAACGGATCATCTTTCTTGGCGCCAGGCGCAATATCCCGGAACTTTTAAGCCAAATTGATATATTCGTTATGCCGTCTTTATGGGAGGGATTAGGGTTGGCCTTACTTGAGGCGGCGGCCGCGGCGAAGCCGATTGTCGCCTCAAACGTCGGCGGCGTTCCGGAAATTATAAAAGACGGTGAAACCGGGATTTTAGTTCTGCCAAAAAATGTTAAGAGTTTGGCCGACGGGCTGGAGCATGTACTTCTCGGCGCCGCGGAGGCGAAGGAGATGGGTGTTCGGGCGCGAAAGTTTGTTTCGGAAAAGTATGGCGTCGAACGCATGGTGGGCGATTACGAAAAATTATACCGAGATTTGTTGGTTAAATAATTTTATGAAGATTCTGCAAATCAATAAATTTTTTTACAGGCGGGGCGGAAGCGAGTCTTATTTTTTCGATTTAATCAAGCTGCTGGAGGAGCACGGGCATGAAACAGTCCACTTTGCCATGAAGCATCCGAAGAATCAGGATTCCGCGTACGAAGATTTTTTTGTCGATGAAATAAATTTTGAGGAGAGGGACGGCTTCTTCGGCGATTTTAAAAAATTTTTCCACTCCTTATATTCCTCGGAGGCAAAAGAAAAAATAGAACAACTGATTTTAAAAACCAAGCCGGAGGTAGCGCATATACATAATATTTCACATCACCTCTCGCCGTCTATTTTATCCGTGTTAAGGAAACACGGAATTCCCGTTATCCAGACTTTGCACGATTACCAACTGATGTGTCCGAACTCCAAGATGTTTACCGAAGGGGCGGTTTGTGAAAGATGTAAAAAATACAGATATTGGAATGCTTGCTGGCACAAGTGCGTTCACAATTCGCACCTCGAGGGTTTGGCGGCCGCGCTTGAGATGTATTTCCACAGGGCTTGCCAAATTTATGAAAATAGTGTATACTGTTTTGTTACCCCATCGGATTTTTTAAAGGAGAAAATGTTTGCCTGGCGGGCGGGGGGTAAGGCAAAAATATCGGTTATTCCCAATT
>CAYZNO010000050.1:0-5540 GCA_964479685.1 uncultured Gammaproteobacteria bacterium | reverse complement strand
ACCGGTTATTTCCCGGCAAGCGCCATGAAAAGATATTTTCATTTGGACTAAATGGACCGTGGGAGAATCGAACTCCCGTCCTCCGGATGCAAACCGGAAGCTCTACCACTAAGCTAACGGCCCGAGTTTTAACTTACAAGTTATGATATAATTATTTTAAACTTATGTCAATAAAAATTACCGTGCTGGGCAGCGGCCCGTCAGAGGTAATTCCGAGAAAAAATTGCCAATGCCCTGCCTGTCTTGACGCCAAAAAACCGAAAAGTAAAAGTCGACGGACGAGAAGTTCCTTGTTTTTGGCGTGGCACGGGAAAAATATCCTTTTTGACTGCGGTCCCGATTTTTTTGAACAAATCGCCAGGGAAAAAATAAAAAAAATCGATGCAGTTTTCCTGACCCACGCCCATTTTGACGCCGCTGAAAACATAAAAAACGCCCCGGCCCCGGTTTTTGCCGAAAAACAAACTTTAAAATATCTCGGCCGGCTGCACGGAAAGCTTCCGCCGCATAATTTTATCAAACCAAATCATCCGGTAAAAATAGGCCCTCTCTCTGTCATCCCGTTCCGCGTCCACCATGCCGTAAATGAAAAAACTTTTCCTACGCTTGGTTTTAAAATCGGCCCCGTAGTCTTTGCCTCTGACGTTATTTCAGTTCCTAAGTCTTCAGAGAAATATTTTCAGAACGCTCAAATTTTATTTTTAGATAGCGCGATGTGGTTTGGCAAAAAAATCCCCTGGCATCTCTCGACCGACCAGGCGATTTCTTTGGCAAAAAAATTTAAAGTAAAAAAACTCTACCTCACCCACCTCGGGCACTCCTGGCCGCCCCACCGCGCCGCCGAAAAAGAAATCAGAAAATATTGCTTTGAAAATAATATAAAATTCCCGGTTATGCCGTCTTTCGACGGCCTAAAAACGGCGGTTTAGGCGAAGCCGCCTCCTTATGATAGAAACTCCTTGCCTGTCAGGGGGTTTTTTGATACAATTAGCATAAATCTTAATTCAAATTTAATATTGAAAATCCCGTAAAATCCCATATGGCGAACATCAATTTCCCCAAGACCGAGAAAGAAATTCTTGATTTTTGGAAAAAGAAAAAAATATTTGAAAAAACCCTTAACAAAGAAGCGCCTCATGGCGACTATGTTTTTTATGACGGACCGCCGTTCGCGACCGGAACCCCCCATTACGGACATATTGTTGCCTCGCTCATGAAAGACGCGGTCCCCCGATATTGGACTATGCGCGGTTGGCGGGTTGAACGAAAATGGGGCTGGGATTGCCACGGTTTACCGATTGAAAATATTGTTGAACATGAACTGAAAGTAAAAAGTAAAAAAGATATTGAGGAAAATATCGGCGTGGATAAATTTAATGAAACCTGCCATAGCAAGGTGATGATGTATGCCGACGAATGGAAAAAATTTATTCCAAGAATGGGCCGCTGGGTTGATATGGATGCTGATTACAAAACCATGGATCTTTCCTATATGGAAAGTATCTGGTGGGTTTTTAAGCAACTCTGGGACAAGGGTTTGATTTATGAAGGATATAAGTCAATGCATATTTGCCCGCGCTGCGAAACAACCCTCTCTCAATCAGAAGTAAGCCAAGGTTACAAAGACATTGATGATATTTCCGTAACTTTAAAATTCAAATTATCCGAGGAACCGGATACTTATATTCTAGCCTGGACCACTACTCCCTGGACATTGCCCGGTAATGTTGCCCTGGCTGTTGGTAAAAATATTGACTACACCGAAATAAAAATGGATGGAGTTAAATACATTTTAGCTAAGAACGCCGCGGAAAAAATTTTCTCCGGTAAAAATTACGAAATATTAAAAAAATTCAAGGGCGAAGAAATTGTCGGTAAATCATATGAACCTCTTTTCCCCTATTTTGATATTCCCAAAAATCGGGAAAACGGATTCAAAATCTATTCGGCTGATTTCGTTGCCACAGAGGAAGGAACTGGCGTAGTCCACATTGCTCCGGCTTTTGGCGAAGATGACTTAAATTTAGGAAAAGAAAAAAATCTGCCCTTCATTCAGCACGTTGATTTATCGGGAAAATTTACCAATGAAGTCTATGATTTCAAAGGTGAAGCCGTTAAACCATCTGGGGACACGCAGGCCACTGATTTAAAAATTATTGAATGGCTCAAATCAAAAAATCTTCTCTTTTCCCAAGAAAAGTATATGCACAGTTATCCGCACTGCTGGCGTTGTGATACCCCTCTTTTAAATTATTCAACCTCTTCCTGGTTCGTTAAAGTTTCCGCCATAAAAGATAAAATGATCAAACTTGCGGAAAAAATAAACTGGGTTCCGGAACATATCAAAACGGGACGATTCGGCAAATGGCTCGAAGGCGCCCAGGACTGGTCGATCTCCCGCCAACGTTTTTGGGGATCAGTTCTGCCAATCTGGAAATGTTCATGCGGTGAAATGAAAATATTCGGTTCGCGCGAAGAGCTTGAAACTGCGAGCGGAGAAAAAGTTACTGATTTGCATAAACATGTTATCGATAAAATTACCGTTAAGTGCCCGAAATGCGGCGGAACAATGCGGCGGATCCCCGATGTCTTGGACTGTTGGTTTGAGTCCGGCTCCATGCCTTACGCTCAACTGCACTATCCTTTTGAAAATAAAGAAAAATTTGAAAAACATTTTCCGGCCGAATTTATTGCCGAAGGAGTGGACCAAACAAGAGCTTGGTTCTATTATCTTGTCGTCATCTCAACTGCAGTTATGAACGACGTCCCTTTTAAAAATGTCATTGCTAATGGTATTGTCCTGGCGGAAGATGGGCAAAAAATGTCCAAGCGTCTTAAAAATTATCCCGATCCGAACGAAGTAATTAACCAATACGGCGCCGATGCCCTGCGTTATTATTTGCTGACTTCCCCGGTTATGAAAGCCGACACTCTTAATTTTTCAGAAAAGGGCGTCGAGGAAATGTTTAAAAAACTAATCATGATTTTATGGAATATTTACTCTTTCTACCAAATGTACGCCGACAAGAAGGTTGAGCCAAAAACATCTTCAAAAAATATTTTGGATAAATGGATAATATCTAAAACACAAATTTTAAATAGAACAGTAACTGAACAGATGAATGCCTATGACCTTGTCGCGGCTAACCGGCCAATTATCGAATTTGTTGATATTCTTTCAACTTGGTATCTCCGCCGGAGTCGCGCCCGTTTTAAATCGGAAAATCCTAATGACAAGAAGGAGGCGCTTGAATCATTAAAATATGTTTTACTATCTCTAAGTAAAATCATCGCGCCTTCAATTCCCTTTACGGCGGAAAAAATCTATCAAGAACTCGGCGGGACAAAAGAATCAGTTCACCTGGAAGATTGGCCCGAGACAGATGAAAAATTAATCGACGAAAAAGTTTTAAACCAGATGGAGGCGGCGAAAAAAATCGTCGAAGCCGGACTTGCCGCCCGGGCCGCGGCCGGAATAAAAATCCGCCAGCCGCTGGCTTCGTACTCCACCGCGCTCGCGAAAGAATTGCCACCGGAATATGTTGAAATAATAAAAGACGAGCTCAATATTTTGGAACTAAAATTCGGCGAGGACAAATTGAACACCGAACTAACCGAAGAATTGAAGGCCCAAGGTTTGGTCCGGGAGATCACCCGAACCGTTAATGCTCTCCGTAAAGATGCCGGCCTTTCGCTTGGCGACCGCATCACGCTTCATTTCGAAACTCCCGACTCGGCGGCGGAAAAAGTTTTCGCCGATTTTGGCGAAAAAATAAAACAAGACACTTTAAGCGATGAAATTAAAAAAGGCAAAGATGAAACGCCGCACCAGAAAGAACTCGGGAATCTTTGGCTTGGAATTAAAAAAATATAATATGACTATAAAACAAATCTTCGCCCTGGCGACCAAGATGGGCATCGATGCGGATCTCCGCGGCAGGGCAGCGGTGCAAAAATTTCTGAAACGACGTAAGGAACAGTACGAAAAATCGGGCAAAGAACAGAAGGAAGAATTTGATATAGAATATCTT
Source organism: uncultured Gammaproteobacteria bacterium (assembly GCA_964479685.1). GTDB lineage: Bacteria > Patescibacteriota > Patescibacteriia > XYB2-FULL-38-15 > XYB2-FULL-38-15 > JBGSRW01. Next base: position 1,509 of record CAYZNO010000050.1, on the reverse strand, counting down.
ACTAATCCCTATCTTGACAGCCGGATTCACTTTGATTCGGGAAAAACTCCGATTAAAAAAATCTTGGCCGGCATAGACATGGAAGGCGACGAAATTTTTCTCGCCGAAAAACTCGGCGCCGATTTGGTCCTGGCTCACCACCCGAGAGGAAAAGCCCTGGCGAGCTTATCTGATGTGATGCATCTCCAGGCGGAAATTTACGCCCAGTATGGCGTTCCTATCAACGCCGCCGAAGCAGTGCAAAAAATACGAATTGAAGAAGTGGCCCGTAGCACAAATCCGGGCAATCACTATCGCCCGGTCGATATCGCCCGTCTCCTGAAAATCAGCTATCTCAATGTCCATACCCCCTGCGACAACTTGGTCGCCAGCTTCTTGAAGAAAAAAATTACCGCTGCCAAGCCGGAATATGTCGGAGAAATTCTTAAATTATTGAAAGAAATCCCCGAATACAAGGAAGCAGTGGAACAATGTGCCGGACCGCGTCTTTTTACCGGCCATCCGGACAATCACTGCGGTAAAATAGCCGTTACTGAAATTACCGGCGGGTCTGAGCCGTCGGCAAAAATCTACGAAAAATTGGCCCAGGCCGGGGTTGGCACGATTATCGGTATGCACCAGTCTGAAGAACATAAAAAAGAAGCCGAAGCGGCCCACATTAATGTTATTATCGCCGGCCACATGTCCTCCGATTCAATCGGCATGAACCTGTTTTTAGATGAACTTGAAAAAAGGGGTGCGGAGATTATTCCCTGCTCCGGACTAATAAGAATAAAACGTTTCAAAAAAACACGAAACAAATAGTTTGTGCACACTTACTTCGTGTTACAAGCTATAAATTTCATGTTACACGATCAATGATTTCCTATCTTAAAGGAAAAATTATTTATAAAGGCGACCATTTCGCCATTTTGGAAACTGGCGGCGTTGGCTATCAAGTTTTTTTGCCGGAATCTTATCTTTTAAAATATAGAACCGGGGAAACTATCGAAGTTTTCGCCCATGAATATTTACGCGAAGACAGCCGCGAACTTTACGGTTTCGCCACGGCCGAAGAATTAAGATTTTTTTGGCAGTTGATTGATATTTCCGGCGTTGGCCCGAAGATGGCGCATAAATTAATCTCCGCCTACAAATTGGAAAAATTGGAAAAGGCAATCTCTGATGGCGATATGGCAATTCTCGGAACCATTCCCGGCGTGGGGAAAAAAACCGCCCAAAAAATAATTTTGGAACTCAAAGGAAAACTCGTCACCGGAAAAACTGCTCCGGTTGACAACGAAATTGTCGACGCCCTGGTCCGTTTGGGCTACTCTAAAAATGAAGCGCTGGAAGCGGTCGGAAAAATTGGCGAAGAAGTGGAAGGCGCGGAAAATAAAATTAAGGCGGCTCTGAAAAATTTAGGAAAATAATTTCCTCTCCTTTTTGAGGAGAGGCGAGAGGGTGGTTATGCCAGAAATACAAACAATCAGTGACAAAAACAAGTGGAATAATTTTTTACTAAACCAG
>CAYZNO010000049.1:0-5548 GCA_964479685.1 uncultured Gammaproteobacteria bacterium | reverse complement strand
ATCCGGGCCGACAACGATAAAAGGCACGCGATTTATGGAATGCTCTGTGTCTATTTCCCCGGTTTTTCTGTTTAACATCTCTTCAATATTCCCATGGTCGGCGGTGATAACCGCTGTCCCTTCTTTTCTCCATACCCCGCGTACTATTTTTCCTACGCACCTATCGACCACTTCAACTGCCTTGATACCGGCGGCCAAATTACCAGTGTGCCCGATCATATCCGGATTGCAAAAATTAACAGTAATAAAATCATTGTGTCCGGCGTCAATACAACGCCTGACTTCGTAAACCACGTTTTCCGCGTTCATTTCTGGCTTTTCCTCATAATGAGGCAGAGCCGGAGATGGAACTCGGATTCTATCTTCACCGTAAATCGGATCGGCGTTGCCCCCGTTAAAAAAATATGTGACGTGAGCGTATTTTTCCGCTTCGGCGATATAAATCTGCTTTTTGTCGCGAAGCACTGCCGGCAAGGCGCTTAAAATATTTCTCGCGGGAAAAGCCGTCATTATGTGCGGCAAATCCGGACCAAAATCAGTCATGGCAGCGAAAACTATATTCTTCACAACTTTTTTTCTAACGAAAGAGCCGCCATTTTTTTCCGTAAAATCTTTCTGGACAAAAACTTTAGTGATCTCTCTCGCCCGGTCCGATCTCAAATTAAAAAATATTATCACATCACGGTCGCCGATCGTCGCTATCGGTTTGTGATCGTTGGCAATTACAGTCGGTGTTATGAACTCGTCGGTTTCGCCACGGTTATAAGCCGAAGCGATCGCCGCTTCCGCTGATTCGGCAATTACCCCCTGCCCCAAAACCATGACATTGTAGGCCGCCTCAATTCGATTCCACTTTTTAATGCGGTCCATGGCATAAAAACGACCCATAATCGATGCTATCTGTTCCGTCCCATGAAAATGGGTTTTAAGTTTTGGCAACAATTTGATCGCAGCAAATCTCGATGAATCTCGTCCATCGGTAAAAAGATGCAAAAAAACTTTATCGATCTGCTGCTGGTTTATCAAATCCAAAATCGCGTAAAGATGGGTCGGATAAGAATGGGCCGAATCACCATTTGAAAGCAAACCCATGACGTGAATTTTTGTTTTATGTTCCTTGGCGTAATTTAAGGCCTCGATAAAAGCAGTATTTTTGAAAAAAGTTCCATCCTTGATGCTCTCGTTGATATAAACCGCGTCTTGCTTGACTATCCAGCCAGAAGACAAATTCATGTGTCCGGCCTCTGAGTTACCTTCCTGATTTCCCGGCAAACCAACCGCCCTTCCGTGCGCCGCGAGTAAAGTATGCGGAAACTCTTTCCAGAGCGCGGTCATAGTCGGAGTTTTTGCCAAAGTCACGGCATTGCCAGGACCGGGCGGAGCTATTCCCCATCCGTCCAGGATCACAAGAACTGTGGGTTTTTTATGATTTTTAGCCATAAAACTAGAACTAAGATCCGAGAAAAGAGAAAAGAGTTGAGGAATAAATCAACTCGATTCTCAAATCTCATTTCTCAAATCTTTTACTTTATCTCGTAACTTACTGTCACGTTCACGACAATATCCATGCTTCCGCTTTCAACCGTCGGCGCGGCTGATTCTCCTCCTCCGCCCAGCCCCATAACGTCCATGGATTTATACATCGGAACCGGAGAAGACGAATATTCGCTGAATGAAACTATCTTCCCTAATCTTACCCCGGCTACCTCAGCCAATGCCTCAGCTTTTTCCTTGGCATTTTGCAGAGCCTTAATTCTCGCTTCCTGACGCAAAGTTTCCGGATCGTCGATATTGAAAGACAAACCGCTCACCTGGTTAGCCCCGCCTTCGCCGGCCGCCGCCAGAATATCGCCGATTTTTTCAAGATTTCTTATTTTTACCGAAACGCCCTGATTAACCTGATAACCGCGCAAAACCTGCTTGCCATCCGGCCAATCGTACTGCGGATAAATATTATAATAACTTGTCTGGATGTCTTTAGATTCTACTCCTAATTTTTTAAGATTGGCAATCAGCCGGTTCATCTTTTCGGTATTCTCTTTCTGAGCGCTCTTTACGTCCCCTTTCTCGGTCATAAGACCAACCTCGACCGAAGCAATATCGGGAATGCTGGTAATTTTTCCCTCTCCGGATATCGCGATTGTGTCGCGTTCAGCGGTCGGCTTGCCGATATACTGGTAGCTCTTCATGTTTTTCGCCACGACCGTGCCAAGTACCGCGAGAAGCCCGAGCATAACCAAAAGTACGACGATGGCAAAAACCTTGTTTGTTTTCCATGATGGCCAAAAATTGTCCATACATTGTTGTAACGGGTAACGGGTAACGGGTAACGTAATAAACGTTACAGGCTACAAGCTACAGGCTACAAGATAAATTATTTTAATAATGGTTTAATTCCTGGTAAAACTTTCCCTTCCAGAAATTCGAGCATCGCTCCTCCGCCGGTGGAAATATGATCAACATATCCGGCCATGCCGGTCGCCTCTATCGCCGAAATTGTTTCGCCGCCGCCGACCACGCCGAAAACTTTTCCTTTTGAACGGGCCGCGACAAGCTGGCCCAGCGCCTTAGAACCATGGCTGTATTTCGGGATTTCAAAATATCCCATCGGGCCGTTCCAGACGATGGTCTGGGCTTTACGAATAATTTGGGCGTATTGCCTTACTGTCTCCGGTCCGACATCAAGCAGGGCGTAAGGTTTTTTGCAGAGATCGGCTTTTCCCTTCGGCACCTTTACCGTCCAGGCTTTTTTGCCTTTAAAATCGCCGACTACGAAATCAGCCGGCAAAACTATTTTTTTATTTTTCAGTAATTTTTTTGCTGTACTCAGTTCTTTGGCTTCAAAGACCGAAGCGCCAATACCATAACCCGCCGCCTTGAAAAAATTATTCACCAGGGCGCCGCCCAAAAGAAGCTTATCGACTTTTTTCAAGAGATTAGCGATCACTCCGATCTTGGTAGAAATTTTTGCCCCGCCGATCATGCCGACAAAAGGTTTCTTCGGCTTACCGAGCAATCCGCCTAAAACATTGACTTCTTTTTCCATGAGAAATCCGGCGTAACTTGGCAAAAACTTCGTAACACCAGCGGTCGAAGCATGTGCCCGGTGCGCGGTGGCGAAAGCGTCATTAACATAAATATCGGCCAAACTCGCCAGCCCTTTGGCAAATTTAGGATCATTTTTTTCTTCACCAGGATGAAAGCGCAGGTTCTCAAGCAAGACAATCTCGCCGGCCTTCATCTGATTTATTTTTTCCAGGCCCTTCACTCCGCTCCAGTCGGCTGGGGCAACTCCTTCCATGCTTAAAATCTTGTTTAAAGCCGCGCCGACCGGTTTTAGACTCATCTCGACTCTCTCTTTTCCTTTCGGATCTCCCAAATGGCTCGCGAGAATTACTTTCGCGCCCTTTTTCAGGAGATACTCTATTGTCGGGACAGCCGCCCTGATTCTCGTGTCGTCGGCCACCGCAATTTTCCCGCCGGTTTTTTTAAGCGGCACGTTAAAATCAACCCGGAGCAAAACTTTTTTGTCCCTCAACTCTTTAATCTCTCTCAATGTTCTAAGTTGCATAATTATTAAAATTAATACGTATTAAAAAATTTTTGTAACATTATTTTTCGCCTTCGATCTCTTCGAGTTCCCAGGTATCGGCTTTTATTTTTTCCACTATAATTTTCGCGCCCTCGGCTTTTGTCCCCCGAGATAAAACACTGATATTAAATTTCAAATTTTCCGGATTTATTTCCGAACCATGTTCAATAACACTTCCAAATCCGATTTTAATTTTAGTCACTTCCTTTAAACCGTTTTTATCGGCGTATTCCAGGACCATTTTCAAAATCCTGTCCGCTTCATGCAAATCATGCATACTCGCTTCGCCCAAACTCAAAAATAAAATGTCAAAAGTCAAAACTTTGGTATCGCCTTCGGCGATTTATTTTTATATGCGCGCAGCGCATACATTAGTTTTGAGATTTAAGTTTTGAGATTCGAGTTAATTTCAATGCGTCGCGCAGGTCATGCAAGGATCATAAGCGCGGACCATCATGTTTATTTTCCATTTTCTGTCGCGCTCGTCCTTGACCTTCGCTTCACTTAAATATTTTTTTAAATCATTTTCCAAATTATCCAAAAATTGCGCCGTCGGCGTAATAATATTGCAAGCGCGAATCACGCCATATTTATCAATTTGATAATAATGATAAAGCGTACCGCGCGGCGCCTCTGTCGCGGCCAAACCTTCGCTGTTCTTAAAAGAATATTTAACCATCAGACTTCTTGATTTATCGCGCAGATATTCCTTGACGAGTTTCTGAACTTCCTCGACGCAATGGACTAACTCCACGGACTGGGCGTAAATATTATGAAAAGTGTTGTAAGTCAAAATTTTATTGTCCGGTTTTGGAAAAAATCCCAAAAATTTTTTCGCCTCGGGGTTAAGAAGATGGCTGCTTAAATTCAGCCGAGCTATCGCGCCGACCATAAAACTTTTCCCGTCGTGGCGCGCGCGTTTCGTCGGATCGTCTTCCGTTTGCTTTTCGGAAATTTCTTTATAAAATTTTTCTACCGTCCGCGGCTTTACGGTCGATCCCATAAATCCGTCATAAAAGGCATACTCTTTTTTATCGGTCACTCCGACAAATTCAACTTCGCGCTCGTATTTAGGATAATCAAGCGCCCGGAAAAATTTAGCCACCCCGATTGCCGCTTCAAGAACTGGCCCCGATTTGTCGAATAGTCCTTGCAAAATTTTGTCGTCCAAAACCCTCCTGAATCCGCCGATCTCCGTGACAATCATATGCATATCCCGTCCGCCGACCAAATCTTTAATTTTATTCCCAAAATCACGAATCAAAATAATTTTTTTAGCAAGGTCCGGATATTTTTTTATCAAATCAATGTCGCTTTCGTATTTGAAAAAATCTCCGAGCGATAAAAAGAAAAGGTGGGCGGCATGACTTTGAATCGGCTCGGCCAGCACCAAAACTTTCCGAAGCCGTTCAATTTGAGGGTTAATTTTTACGCCAAGGGCGTTTTCGATTGCCTTGATGCTTGTGATATTATGCGCCACGGAACATATTCCGCAAATGCGCGAAGTGACGATCGGAGCCTCAATATAATTGCGATTCAAAATTATTGATTCAATCAGCCGGGCTCCGATTTTAATTTTTATCCTGGCGTTTTTAATGTCGCCGGCGAGCATATCGGCAAAAAAACTGGCGTGGCCTTCAATCTTGGCGAGATGGCTTATTTTTATTTTCATAATTTATCCCTTTTACGGATTTTATTAATTATACCACAAAAAAAATGTTTATTAAACACTGGAATTTACCCCCTCCACAACCAATACTGCGCCATGAGTTTCCGGCTTGTTTTAAAAGTATTTCCGTGTTTTAACAATCCCAAATATGATTGAAGCGTTTCCGGCACCGTTCTGTTTTTCATTCGATTTAACATTCTTCGTTTGGAAGTTTTACGTAATATGCGATGATCTCTGAAATATATCCAACCCAAAAAATCAATGCCCGAAGCCAAAGTTTTTAAAAT
>CAYZNO010000048.1:0-5650 GCA_964479685.1 uncultured Gammaproteobacteria bacterium | reverse complement strand
TGCTGAGGGAACCTTTGGACGCCTCCGTTACCTTTTAGGAGGCAACCGCCCCAGTTAAACTACCCACCAGACACTGTCTCCCGCACCGGATTACGGTGCGAGATTAGAATTAAAATTAAACAAGGGTGGTGTCTCATTGGCGTCCCGCTAAGCGGGACTCCCACCTACGCTGAACATGTTTAGTCCTAATCCAATATCAAGTTGTAGTAAAGCTTCACGGGGTCTTTTCGTCTAGCCGTGGGTAAAGGGCATCTTCACCCCTCTTGCAATTTCACCGGGTCCCTCGTTAAGACAGTTCTCAAGTTGTTATGCCATTCGTGCGGGTCGGAACTCACCCGACAAGGGATTTCGCTACCTTAGGACGATTATAGTTATCGCCGGCGTTCATCAGCGCTTAAGTTCAAGGCTGCCCCGCCTTGCGGCGGATGACCTCTCCCCTTAACGTTCTGACACTGGCCAGGCATCAGCCCCTATACTTTGCCTTGCGGCTTTGCAGGGACCTGTGTTTTTGGTAAACAGTCACTTGAGATACGTTTATTGCAGCCCCGACTTGCGCCGGGGCAAGGCTTATTGCGAACTTACGCCTAGTTTTTGTGCCGAGTTCCTAAACGAGGGTTCTCCCGTACACCTTAGGCTTCCCGCCTTATCCACCTGTGTCGGTTTGCGGTACGGATCCCATACTTTTAACGCTTCCGGACTTTTCTTGGCTCTCACTTTGTAAGAATCGGCTCCACCTTGCGGCTTCACCTGCGGACCGTCCACGATAAATCGGAACGGGCCAAGCACATAACCAAAATACTCTCTTACCACATGAAAGCGCATCCGGAAACAAAAATATGGGAGTGCAGGAATATTAACCTGCTCTTCCATCGGTTACGCCTTTCGGCCTCACCTTAGGATCGACTAACCCTGGGACGATTTGCGTTGCCCAGGAAACCTTGGATTATCGGTGCTCTGAGTTTTCATCAGAGTTTTTGTTACTCATGCCAACATTCTCACTTCTCAAGTCTCCACCGCTCCTTACGGATACGACTTCGCTGACTTGAGAAAGCTCCCCTACCGATCACGCATTACTGCGTGATCCCGTGCCTTCGGTACCGAATTTAGTCCCAATTATTTTCGACGCGGAAAAACTCGACTAGTGAGCTGTTACGCTTTCTTTAAAGGATGGCTGCTTCTAAGCCAACCTCCTAGTTGTTTGAGTCTTTCCACCACCTTTAACACTTAATTCGGATTTAGGGACCTTAAGCGACGATCTGGGCTGTTTCCCTTTTGACTGGTGAAGCTTAGCCCTCACAGTCTGACTCCCGGACTAAAAATATAGTATTCGGAGTTTGATTAGTGCAATCGACTTTCGCCGAATTGAACCATTCAGTGCTCTACCCCTATATTCAATATCCGAGGCTAGCCCCAAAGCTATTTCGGGGAGAACCAGCTATTACCGAGTTCGATTGGAATTTCACCCCTAGCCACAACTCATCCCCATGTGTTGCACAGCATGTGGGTTCGGGCCTCCAGTTGTATTTCTACAACCTTCACCCTGGTCATGGCTAGCTCACCCGGTTTCGGGTTTTGTATGCGCGACAAACGCCCTATTAAGGCTCGCTTTCACTTCGGCTTCCTCTCCATGGGAGATTAACCAAGCCACGCATAGCAAACTCGTTGGCTCATTCTTCAATAGGAACGCTGCTACCCCGCTAAGCGGGGCTGCAACTCCTTGTAAGCGTATGGTTTCAGGTACTTTTCATCGGCCTAACCGGCCTGCTTTTCACCTTTCCCTCACGGTACTTGTTCACTATCGGTCACCAAAAAATATTTAGCCTTAGCACATAGTCGTGCTTGATTCCCACGGGGTTTCACGAGACCCGTGGTACTTGAGTTAATCGTCGTAGGAACACAGCTCCTTTCGAGTACAGGACTATCACCTTCTTTGGTCTCCGTTTCCACGGAAGTTCTTCTAGGAAAGCTGTCCCGATTGCGCGGGCTACTACCCTACCTGTCTTTGTTGGGAAGACAACACAAATAACTCGCAACTCTCTACTAGCAACGGCCCAAACCTTTAATTACAGACGGTCGGCTCGCCTTGCGGCTCACCGGCCATTCCATAAAACACTAGCAGAGTTTATGGCAGATCCCCTTTCGCTCGCCGCTACTTAGGGAATGTATAGAAATCAATTTACGCCATTCGTCTCCCGCAAGTACGGGCGACGTCTTTGGCGTCTAAATGATCTCTAAGTATTTTTTTCTTTTCCTCCGGCTACTGAGATGTTTCACTTCGCCGGGTTGCCTTCGCTACCCTATGAGTTCAGATAGCGATGATCCGATCTTCAATCGGACCGGGTTGCCCCATTCGGAAATCTCCGGATCAAAGGTTGCTTGCCACCTCCCCGAAGCTTATCGCAGGCTACTACGTCCTTCATCGTTTTTTGGTGCCTAGGCATCCACCATACGCCCTTATATCTAACCACAAGAATTGTTAAAACATACAATTTTACAATTCTCATTTTTGTTGGTTCTCTTGTTTTTAATGTTGGGTGTACAAGATGCTCTTCTTATTCAATTTTTAATGAACAATTTATTTTCTGTTTCCCGCAGCTCGTCCGCTAGACACTGGACAAGAGGCGGGGGCAAAAAATAATTTTTGGGAAAGGACTAAAAAACCGCTCTTTTGAGCGGCGCGCCATAGACCAAAAAATAGGTTAGCCGCTCGGGAACTTAAAAGTTAAAACTTTTTTTACCATATTTTACCTAATTTCTAAGAAAATACTTAAAATTGACTCTGGATAAAATGTGGACAACTTTGCCACATCTTTTATTGCTATAACAATATTTTACAACCACTCAAAAAAGCTGTCAACCCCATCCGAAGCAAAGGTAATTTTCGCACTCAGTAAACAAAAAAATAAATGGTTTTTATTTATTGAGTATTATTATTGTAACCTAAGCTTCGGACGGGGTCAAGGGCGTTTTATTATATTGTTCGAGCAAGGCCAAGGGCCGAGTCGAGAACCCTGCTTTACACATTTCTCGATAACCAATATTGCATCAGCAACTCCTCACATATTTTGAATGTATTGCCATGCGATAATAATCCTAAATACGATTGGAGGGTTTCCGGCCGTGGATTTTCTAAAATGCTTACCATCATTCGCCGCAGAGTCGCTCGCCGCAGAACGCGATGGCGTGGGAAATTAACCCAACCCAAAAAATCAACGCCCGAAGAGACGGTTTTAAAAATAATTTTGCCCGGATGTAATGTTAGTTTTAACCGTTCCGCTAAAAATTTCTTAACTTGCGGGATAGTCTCCAGGAGCCGTTCCCGATTTTCGGAAAGAAAAATAAAATCATCGGCGTAACGTAAATAATTTTTGGCTTTCAATTTATACTTTACCCACTTATCAAAAACATTCATATAAACATTGGCGAAAAGTTGCGAGGTCAAATTGCCAAGCGGCAAACCAACTTCCCCTCCTCCCTGAGGAGGGGTTAGGGGTGGTGCGAAGCGGGGTGTGATAATCTCTCCCCTTTTGTCATTCCCGCGAAAGCGGGAATCCAGATTGCTGGATCCCCGGGTCAAGCCCGAGGATGACATACGGCAGACCGTCCGAAAACTTCCAACAATATTTTCCAATAACCAAATAATCTTTTTGTCCGAAATATATTCTTTTAAAATCCCTAACAAAATTACGTGATCAATGCTCGCGAAGAACTTTTTAATGTCGCATTTCAAAACCCAAACCGTCCGCGTGTGGTTTCGCCCGACTTTTCGCGCCATCGCCCGGAAACGATTTATCGCCCGATGTGTCCCCTTTCCCAACCGACAAGAAAAAGAATCAGCAATAAAAGTTTTTTCAAAAAATGGATAAAGAATACGGTAAACGGCGTGGTGTAATAATCGGTCGCGCACCGCCGCTTTATGAATATGCCGGCGCTTGGGATCATTGACATAAAAACTTTCGTAGCCGCCGTGCTCGTAAGTTTTATTTGATAAATCTTCATGAAGCGCTAAAATGTTATCAGCCAAGTCGCGAGCAAAAATCTGGACATCGCACTTACCCTTTTTACCAACTAAAAATTCCCGCCAAGCCAAAAATAAATTTTCTAAAGAAATAATATCGTTAAAAGTTTTGTCTAATTGTTTTTTCATAATAATTTATTCCCTGAGCGGAGCGCGTAGCGCGAAGTCGAAGGGCCTTCGACAAGCTCAGGCTATAGCCATTAAATCTTATGCCCCAATTTCAATCCTTTCAATCCCCCCCCCACTGCGTCCGCCGAAGTTTCAACGAAGGCGGAACGACTGCAAAACGACCTGCCGATTTTAACCAAACTTAGCGAGGCATACAAACTTTGGCATTCTTTTCTCTCCCGCCTGCCGCGCCTGACTCGCTTTTCGCTTGGCGTGAAAATTGATAATCTTTTCACCGACTGCTTGGAACTCGCCTTGCTCGCCGGCTACGCGAGCCGGGAAGAAAAATTAAAAATTATTCAAAAATTAAGCGCAAAATTTGACTGTTTGAAATTTTTCTTGAAAATTCTTTGGGAACTTGGCGCCCTGGAAACGAAAAAATACACCGTGCTCTCCATACCGCTTTCCGCATCCGGTAAAATGATTGGCGGGTGGATAAATATTATAAAAAAATATTCTTGTTAAAAGAAGGCGGGAATTACCCGCCTTCTTTTCTTTTTTTACACATCATCAGAGCGAAACACCCGAGATTGTCGTTCCGGTTGTCGTCCCAGTTGTAGTTGTCGCAGTTCAGGCCCTGCTCGTCGAAGTTGCCCAAGTTCAGCCGATTGCCGTCCGCGTTCAGGATCCTAAATTATGCCGCAAGCCATCCACGCCACTGCCCATTGAATGCTCTTTGGGCTGTATATTATTCGGGGTCTTTAAACCCGCCAACTTGTGGCACGGGGTGTGTAAAAATGTTCTCTTTAAATATTCGCCGGCGCGCTGGCGCAATCGCGAAACGACAACGCCATTCTAGCCCTGCAAATATTTTGTCCTGCCGGCCGTTGCCCGCGGGCAACGGCATCTTGCGACGCAGTTTTAAACTATATCATAATTTTGAAATAAAAAAAATGACCCCCGCACACCGATGTATGCGAGGGTCCAAGAGTCCGAGGGTCAGGGCCGAGAACCTAGTGTCCTAGGTTCCAAGCACCATTACACCCCCAGAGCGAAACACCCGAGAATGCCGCGCCGGTCGTCGTCCCAGTTGTAGCGGCCGCAGTACAGGCCCCGCCCGTCGAAGCTGCCCAAGCTCAGCCGAGCGCCGTCCGCGACCAGGGTGTCGGTGCGCGTCCAGTAGCGGTCCAGGGGCACCCGCTCGCCCGTGATCTTGGAGTGGGCGAGAACGAGACCCGCGAGGAGCGCCGCCGAGCCGAAGGAGGCGAGGTGGGTCGAGGGCAGGTCGTAGCGCTGCCGCAGATCGGCGAGGAGCGCCCTCTGCTCGTTCGCGGTCTTCGCGGTCGAACCGGGCAGGAGCCGCGGGATCCAGAAGACGATGCCGCCCTTCGTGGCCTCGTCGTTCCGGAGCTGCCAGTCCTGCAGGTAGGCGAAGTTATCGATGCAGGGGCCTGCCTTGGGGGCGTGCTGCTTCAAGGTGAAGCCGGCGCGCACCTTCCAGGCGACGGGCCCGGCGTAGCCGAG
>CAYZNO010000047.1:0-5701 GCA_964479685.1 uncultured Gammaproteobacteria bacterium | reverse complement strand
TCCTACAGTGCCTTGCCTGTTTTAAAATCCCAGCCCGAGCTTACCGACGCGCCCTTTGAACCGTCAGCTTTGATTTCGCTATATTCGGCCTTAATGCTGCCAACAACGGAAATGGAAAGTTCATCCACCGAAGTGTTATTCAAATCGGCCGAAGTGGAAAATGAGGTAATAACCGCGTCCATAATGTTCCATTTCATGAAATCGCTCATCTGTCCCGGCCGGCGCAAAGTAATATCTATCCGCTGCTGATGCGTCCCCTTGGCCGTGGCGTCAAAAAGTTTCGGCGAAGACTTGTCGGTTTTGATTTTTAAAACCAGCGCCCGCGATTTGGGAGAAGAAGTTCCGCTTTTGTCGACTCCCCAACTAAACGACTCGACTGACACATAACCCTTATGGTCCTTGTCGTCAACTCCGCCCATAATGTCGCCGATACGGGCATACATTTCCGTGCTGCCCGTCCCAGCCGCAACAACCGGCGAAGGAGAAAACATCGGCTCATAGGTTGTCGGAGCGACTGCCTCAATCACTTTTTGCCCGACTTCTTGGACGATTCTCGGTTTTGCGGCAAAGGCGTAGAAAGACACCGCCACGACCACAAAAAGAACCGCCAATACTACGTACTTTTTGTTCATAAGTTTTATTTAAAAATTATTATTATTCCCTTTGTCTTGAAAGTTTGAACAAACCTTTGACTACGCCGTAAGGCGGAAAAGTCATAGTCATCGAGCCGGACATCAAATCGGTCGTAAAACTTCCCTGCATGGTCGCAGTAATCTCGCCCGACTGGACCGTGCCGAAATCCAGGGCGCTCGAACTAACTCTGATCTCGACAGGCTGAGCTCCCGTATCGGCGGCGCAGTTTTTCGGCACGGAAATAGTTTTTTTGCCCTCGCCGGGAATCTCAACGACCGAAGTCCCCCAGCCGCAAAGATTAAAATAACGCATCGTCCCGAAAGCAACATTGTTTTCCACTCCTTCGATAATAAGCTCGATGTCGCCGTCTTCGTAAACATCGGTCACGGAATTTAGCACTTCAAACTGCCCGTAAAGCTCCAATCCCTTGCCCGGCAAAGAAGATTTCCAGGTGCCCCGCAAATCCCGGGCCGGTGTCAGATTGCCGATCGGCGGTTTGGGAGTAATAATGCCCGCGATTTTGTCGGAGACCGACTGAAACTTTTCCGGATCTACCTTGGCAAAAATAACAATACTCGCCGCCGCCGCGATCAAAACCACGAGAACCACGACGCCGACAACGCCGACTCCTTTTTGATTAATTACCATATTTTTATAAATTAAAAACTACAGAACCGCTTTGGGTTTTCTTGATTTGATAAACCCGACGACAAACGGAATTAAAAAAGTCAGAAGGTAATAAATATAAACATCTAATTTGTAATAGCCGTCGACCGGATTGAAAGCCTTGACCAGGAAAAAATAATCGAAGATTACGGCAATCGCCGTCCAAACCGCGGCCACGCCAAGATAATAGCCAAGCGTCGCGCCTTTTATTTTTTTAATCGCCACCCAAATGGTAAGTGCCGTGCCGATCGGCGTAATTATCCAGCCGATCGCCCAGAGCGGCACGAAAGCAAAAAGCGCCATGCCAAGCCCATAGCCGATCAGCCACAAAATAACCCCCCACCCCAACGCGTCTTTTAAAAATTGTCTGTTCATAAATTTATTTTTTAATCATCTCGCCGGATTTTTTCCGGAAGAGAAGCAATCCCCCGGCCGCGGCAAGAAAGACAAGACAGCCGGCAAGCGTCCAGATAATCGCTGGATAGAGACTGTTAAATCCGCCGGATGAAACATGCTTTGAAAGAATCGCCGCGTAAGCCCAGACAAAAACCAGGCCGTAAGGAAGATTTTTGTCGTGAAACATCCGCCAGATGCCGATTGCCACCCCGACCAAAAGTATGGCGACGGTCCAGAATTCTTCCGCTAGGCCAAAACGGTCCCAGCCGATACTCACAAGCAGAATGGTGACATTGGCAATGGTCGCCACGCTGATCCAGCCGAAATATATGCTAAAGGGCAGGCGGACCAGTATTTTTTCCTTAACTGAAAATTTTTCTTTCCGCAGCCGGTCGGCAATTCGGACGAGGCAATAGAGAAGTCCGAGCATCAGAATAACCGTAAGAACTATTTGAAAACTGTGCCAGGCGAAAATCCAGGCGATATTTAAAAGTGAAGTGGCAATAAAATATTTTCCGAGATCAGCAAAAAGCCCTTCTTTTTCCTTATTTTTACGGACGGCAATAAACTGATAAACCGTGTAGGCGCCGAGCAATAAATAAATCAGCCCCCAGATTGAAAAAGCATAGCCGGCCGGAGTAAAAAGATTTTGGTAAGCGTCGGAAACCGCCCCTGTTCCCACATTATTGATTCTTCCGATGCCGGCCAGGTAATTTACTGCCACCATACCAACATATAAAACCGCCGACAAAACTAAAATAATTTTTTTGTTCATAGGTTTGTTCAATTACAAATTACGCGCGCCGTTTTCCACACCTAATGTTTTTCTATCTTCAATTGCACTCTTCCCTCGCGGGCAAGCAAGACGGCCTCCCCGCCGACCGGAAAAGTGAATTTTGGGTCAGTATGGCCAAAATCAAAATCGGCCACGACCGGCAGGCCGGACAGTTCTTTTTTACTCCTGATAATTTTTGCCAGTCTTTCCGGCGCCACCGCGCTTTTTTTCTGGAACCGGCCGATCACTATCCCTCTCGCTCCCGAAAAATCTGGCAGCTGGACCAGAGCCTGCAGATTCCTTTCAAAATCCAAATCGGTCAGCGCGCCGGCCCCTTCGTCGTCTTCCAGAAATAAAATCGAGTTATCAAGTTTCGGAAAATACTCCGTACCCCGGAGCAAACTAAAAGTTCCCAAATTGCCGCCGACGATCGTCCCTCCGGCTTCCCCCTCGTTGATTATTTTCCAGCCGTCGTTTTTTATTAACTCTCTTTTTTTCTGGTCCAAAAACCATAAATCGTCGCTCCATGACTCGCTTGGTTTAACTTCAAACGGCTCTTTTGCCATCAAACATTTTTTAAAATAATCCAAAGTATAATCGAAATACAACTTCTGGCCGAAGGTGGAATAGTGCGGTCCGTAATAAGTCACCAAGCCGGTTTTCGCGAGAATGGCGTTATTTAAAACGGTAATGTCAGAGTAGCCGCAAAAAATTTTCGGATTTTTAGCCAGCAAATTCCAGTCCAGATATTCAAGCATCTGATTGCTGTTGTAGCCGCCGAGCACCGTCAGAATCGCCTTGACGTTTTTGTCGGCAAAAGCGGCGTGGAAATCTTCAACTCTTGAAGCAACGCTTGAAGAAAGAAAATCATTTTTTGCCTCAACATGTTTCCCAAAACTTAATTTCAATCCCAAATTCAAAAAACGCTTCCCGGCCACTGCCCGGGTCTCTTCCGAGATCAAGGCCATGGAACGGGAAGGCGCGATTACCCTCACCTCATCCCCCATCTTCAATTTTTCCGGAAAAATTTTCTCCATAAAAAATTGCTTTAATCTCCACGCTATACGCTTCACGATCGCTTTCGCCTAAAATATTTATTTTTTCTTTTTTATCGCTTCAATTTTCAAACTCTCAAGGGCCGCTCCTTGATACTGCCTTTTGCTGATTTCCTTGTCCTCCGACAAAATTTTTACCTTAAAGCCCGCGTCCCGGATAATTTTCAAATAATCTTTTTTGAGCAAGGCCCCGCCAACGCAGCCGGCAACGAGATTTTCGTCGGCTCTTTGCGCCGGGGAAAGTTTTTTAAGCAAGACGATATCGGAAACATACATCCTGCCGCCCGGTCGGAGGACTCTGTACCCTTCGGCAAAAACCCTTGCCTTGTCCGGGGCAAGATTGATGACACAGTTGCTGATGATGACGTCAATTGAATTATCGGCGACCGGCAATTTTTCAATATCGCCCAATTTAAATTCAACATTTTTATAACCGTACTTTCGGGCATTGGCCCGCGCCCGTTCGATCATCTCGCCCGTCATATCAACCCCGATGACTTTTCCCGTTTTTCCAACTCGTCTTGAAGCCAAAAAAGAATCAAGCCCGGCTCCCGAGCCCAAATCCAAAACCGTATCCCCTTCTTTTATTTTTCCCATGGCTACCGGATTGCCGCAGCCAAGGCCAAGATTGGCTTCAGGAACCGATTTTATTTCCCGCGCCGAGTATCCTATACTTCTAGAAATCTTCTCATTATCATTTTTTCCGCCGCAACCGCAGCCGCAACTTTTGCCGGCGGCAATTTTCCGGTAATGCTCCCTGACAATTTTCTTCACTTTATCTTTCCGCATAGTTATAAGTTATAAATTTCATGTTATAAGTTTCATACTTCACGATCACCTTCGCTTAAAATATTTATTCCTATTTCCTAGTTATCAAATTTTTTCATGAAATCACCCATAGCCTCGGCAATTTTTTTTCGTCTCTGCGCTAAGAACTCCTGATAATTTTTAATTTCCCAAAGATTTTTATCTAACGGAATAAGCTGTGACTCTAACGCATCACCCCTTCCCTTTTTTATTATTTCTTTCTCTAAATAAACCGAGGGCTCCTTATTTAAAATTTGTCTATTAGACTTACCACCAATAAAAGCGAGATTAGCAATTTCATTTATCTCTTTTTTGTCGATTTCTGCTTCTTTCAACAGAGACTTGGGAAATATGTGGTGATACTGGATGGCGTGGGCTTTACCTATATGCTGTTCGGATAACTTCAAGCCCGTCAACCAATCCTTCGCATCATTTTGCCTCAAAACGAAATATAGCATCGAAAAGAATGGGCTTCTGATCCCCTTGCCGGCAATATCGCCTTCGTCCACATCAAACTTTCTAACGTGAAGGTGCAGCTGGCTAATTAATTCATCTACGGATTGTTTCTTATATAATATATTCAAGTCACCATCTAGAATTCCCTCCGATGACCCAATACTATAATGCCCGCGCATATGAGCACAGTAAAACCATTTTAAAAGTTTCCTTTCTTCTTCTGCTGAAATTTTTCCTTCCCTCATCATGAAGATTACAGCTATCGGAATTAATAAAAATGGAGATGAGAGATATTCCAGATTATCAATATCTGCATTTTTTGATAAAAAATTATGAGCAAATTCTAAGCCATCTTTAGCTAAACCCCAGGCCTCTTCGAGTTTCTTTTTACTAATACGCCCCACTGTTTTAAAACGACATTGTTTTGTTGCAAAAACAATTAATGCTCTGACTGGCAGACCTGTTGATAAAATATATTCTGCATCATCATCAAATTTTTCTGCAAAATCTTCAATTAAATTCATGAACCCTTTCCATTTGGAAGTTATCTGCGCCATAGCCAAATCCGAACCACGCAATTTAACACCTAAAGAATTAACACGTACAAAAATCTGGGTTACTTCTTCGTAGCTCTTGTCTCTCTCCAAAACCTGCATCACGTACATGTACTTGGCAATGTCTCTAATCTTTTTTAATCTTTCCGAATATTTATCCCAGCGAGGATCGTCAGAATTAATTCCAATTGGGCCCAAAAGTTCCCTGTCTGTTTTTCCAAAAATATCGGAAACACGAACCCACAGCGGATCATTTAACAAAGAACTGCTCGCGACTACAAAAGTCCTTTTCTTTAATTCTTCCCGAACGTCTCTCTCGGCTTCTTCCTCTTCCTCCACGTCTTCGATGTCAGCGGTAT
>CAYZNO010000046.1:0-5705 GCA_964479685.1 uncultured Gammaproteobacteria bacterium | reverse complement strand
AAGTTTCTTTTTCGTCCTTGCCCATTAATTCCTTGACTTTATCGCCGACAAAATCGCTTTCCGTTTCTTCCTCAACTTTTTCCACGCCAAAACCCATGTCTTCGGCAACAATCGCCGCGGTTTCGTAATCAATTCTTTCATTCAAAGAAGCCAGAATGCCGTTTTTCATCAATTCTTTAATCACGCTCGTTACCGGCAGGCCGAGTCGCTCGGCAAAATTGCGGACAGTAATGACCTGCGGTAGTTTTACCGTAACCTTGCCTTGGACAATTTCACCGTCGGCTTTTTCCTTGGCAAGTTCCATTAATTCGGCCGCTTTTCTTTTTTCCAATTCTTTTTTGAGCGTCGGCCAACTCTCGATAATTTTCTGGGCCGCCCGGTCATCAACTTTTATTGCCCGCTGGCCAATATCAAAACCTAGTCCAGGCAGCACATCTTTCAGTTCCTGGGTTGTCATCTGCAATTTTCTGGCCAGTTCGGTAATATTCATGGAATAAAAATAAAAAATAATGAACCTTCATGGTTCTGACTTTAATCTCTATTTTAAGCCTTCTTGCTGATTTTGTCAACAAAAAAAGACGGCCTCCCTTTTGGGGACGAGCCGTCGTCTACCTCCTTGTCTTTTTATTCCTCTTCTCCGGAGAGGATGGGATAATTCCCGGAAAAACAGGCATCACAGAAGCCGCCGCGCCCGACTGCCCGATGCATACCCCGATTGGAGAGATACCCGAGCGAATCGGCGCTCACCTGCTTACAAATCTGACCGATCGTCAGGTTTGCCGCCACAAGCTCACCGCGGCTTGGAGTGTCGATGCCGTAGAAGCACGGCCAGCGGGTCGGCGGAGCGCTGATCCGGAGATGAACTTCCTTGGCCCCGGCCGCCCGGATCATCCGAACGAGTTTTCTGGACGTCGTACCGCGGACGATCGAATCGTCAATCACCACCACCCGCTTGCCCCGCAGCACCGACTTGATCGGGTTTAGTTTCAACTTGACGCCAAAACTCCTAATGCCCTGAGTCGGCTCGATAAAAGTCCGCCCGACGTAGTGGCTCCTTGTCAGGCCGACATCGAAAGGAATCCCCGACGCTTCGGCGTAACCGAGCGCCGCTGGGGTGCCGGAATCGGGAACGGCAATGACAAGATCTGCTTTGACCGGCTGTTCGCTGGCCAATTGGCGTCCCAAGGACATCCTGACTTCATTGACGCTCTTCCCGCCAAGCTCCGAATCAGGCCGGGCAAAATAGATGTACTCAAAAATACAGAAACGCGGTTGCGCCTTTGGCAGCCGCCCCTGGTAAGACTTCAGCCCCTCCTTCGAAGCGACAACAATTTCTCCGGGAACGACTTCGCGGAGAAACTCCGCGTCCATAAGATCGAAAGCCACCGGCTCGGAAGAAAAAACCCAGGCATTATCAACCCGGCCGAGGCAAAGCGGCCGGATTCCCATCGGGTCGCGGACCGCCACGAGCTCGCCCCGCGGCGTGAGGAATAGCAGCGAGTAGGCGCCGCGCACCTTGCCCAGCACCTCGGCAATTCGGTCAACCAGCTTGTGCTTTTGGCTCTTGGCCATGAGATGTAGAATCACTTCCGTGTCGGAAGTGAACTGAAAAATCGCACCGCTCTTCTCGAGTTCACGGCGCAAGGCTTTCGCGTTAACCAAATTGCCGTTGTGGGCCACGGCAATCTTTCCGTGCTGGCTGCCAACGGCGAACGGCTGGGCATTCCCGATACTCGAACTGCCGGTTGTCGAATAGCGGACGTGACCCAGAGCGGCAGTTCCAAACAACTTCTTTAGCCTGTCTTCGGTGAAGATGTCACCGACCAGACCCATAGCCCGTTCGGACTAAAACTCTCTTCCGTCGGCTGAAACAATGCCAGCCGATTCCTGGCCACGGTGCTGGTTGCCGTGCAGGCCGAGCTGGACGTAAACCGCCGCCTGCGAACTGCCCTGACAACCGAAAATTCCGCACATTCTCTCCTCCTCTCCTGTTTTTTTAAAGAACGATTTTCTCACCTTACCCTGTTTTTTTTAAAAAAGCAAATAATTAAAAACTATTTAAAACTTGCCAAAAAAGACGTTCCGTGCTAAGATGAATAAGTCTAAAAATAATCAAGCAAATCGCAGCAACGGAATTAATCGTTTGAAACGGACATCAGGATATTTTCGAACATGAAAAACATAAAACCGGAACAAAAACCGGTGTTTGACACAACTGAACCAAACTTAATCAAGATGAGTTCGCTCTACGATTCACCTTTGGTTTGTGATTTGCTATTGAAGTTCTATGGACAATCTATTATTGATCGCGGCTATGTTGATTGCCGGGGCGGCCGCTGGCTATTATCTAAGAAAAATTCTCGCCAAAAGACTAACCGGATCGGTTGAAGAAAAAGCTGAAAAAATTCTCGCCGAGACAAAAAATAAACAGCGCGAATTGCTGCTCCAGGCGAAAGACAAGGCCTTAAAGGTCATTGACGACGCGAAACGCGAAGAGGAAGAAAGGCGGAAAGAACTGCTCGCCGCCCAAAAGAGACTCGAAAAAAGAGAATCTCTTTTTGACCAAAAACTCCTTGAACTCCAGGAAAAACAGCAAAAACTGTACGATCGGGCCGGACAAATCGAAAAAGTAAAAGCGGAAATCCAAAAAATAAAAGAGGAACAGATGGCAAAACTGGAGCGGGTCGACAATCTGACCCGCGACGAAGCCCAAAAATTACTTCTTGATACCACGGAAAAAAATATACAGGAAGAATTGGTAAACCGGATCAACAAATTGGAGCGGGAATCCAACGAAGTGTTGGAAAAGAAAGCCCGCGACCTTATCGCCCTGGCGATTGAACGCACTGCCGCCTCACACGCAACGGAAACAACGACAACAACCGTTACTCTTCCGTCCGACGAAATGAAGGGCAGAATTATCGGACGGGAAGGGAGAAATATAAAAACCATCGAGCAAATGACCGGGACGGAAATTATCGTTGACGATACGCCTGAAGCGATTACCATTTCCGGATTCAGCCCGATTAGACGGCACGTTGCCAAGCGCGCCCTTGAAAAATTGATTCTGGACGGAAGAATTCATCCCGGCCGAATTGAAGAAGCGGTTGAACAGGCGAAAAAAGAATTGGCCATTGACATTAAAAAAGCCGGAGAAGAAGCAGTCTACGAAATTGGCGTTGCCGGATTAGATCCGAAATTAGTTCAAATTTTAGGAAGATTAAAATACAGGACAAGTTACGGCCAAAACGCGCTGAAACATTCCCTTGAGGTCGCCCACCTTTCCGCCCTTCTCGCGGAAGAATTGGATGCCAATGTTAGCGTGGCGAAAAAAGCCGGACTTCTCCACGATATTGGCAAAGCGGTTGACCATGAAGTTACCGGAACCCATCCGGATATTGGCAAAGATATCGCCAAAAAATTTAACCTCCCGGAAGAAATTATTATTCCGATCGCCACCCACCACGAAGACACGCCTCCCACCCTTGAAGCGATTATTGTTAAAGCGGCGGACGCGATTTCCGGAGCAAGACCTGGCGCAAGAAAAGATACCTATGAACACTATATCCAGCGGCTCGAGGATCTGGAAAAAGTGGCGACTTCTTTCGAGGGCATTGAAAAAGCTTACGCTATCCAGGCTGGACGCGAAATAAGAGTCTTTGTCACGCCGGACAAAGTTGATGACCTCGGAGCCCTGAAACTCGCCCAGTCGATTGCCAAAAAAATCGAAGAAGAACTAAAATATCCCGGTGAAATAAAAGTTAACGTCATCCGGGAAAAAAGAGTTATTGAATACGCGAGATAAAGATATGTTCAAGATATTGATGTTCGGCGACGTCTCCGGAAAAATCGGCCGGCGCGCCATAACTAAAATATTGCCCGAATTGAAAAAAAAATTTGACCCCGATCTTGTTATTGCTAATGCGGAAAATATTGCTCACGGCATCGGAATAACAGAAAAAACTCTGGCCGAACTCGTCGAAGCCGGCGTTGATTTTTTCACTTCCGGGGATCATATTTTTGATAAAAAGGAGGCAGTGAAAATTCTCGAGGAAAAAGATCCGCTCCTAATCCGACCGGCTAATTTCCCGCCTGGCGTTCCCGGAATTGGCGCAAGATTGCTTGAGATTGGCACTAAAAAGGTGCTCGTGATAAACTTGATAGGAAGAGTTTTTATGAAAAACCAATACGACTGCCCGTTCCGAAAGGCTGATGAAATTATTGCCGAATACGAGAATGAGAAACTTTCAGCAATTATCGTTGATTTCCATGCCGAAGCTACCTCGGAAAAAAACGGTTTGGCGCGCTACCTTGACGGACGAGTTTCCGCCGTACTCGGCAGCCACACCCATGTCGGCACCGATGACTGGCAGATTTTACCGGGCGGTACGGCCTATTTAACCGACATCGGCATGGTTGGCGCCAAAGACTCAATTTTGGGAGTTGCCAAAGAAGGAATTATAAAAACTTTCCTGGCCCAGATTCCTGAAGTCCACGAAATTCCTGAAGAAGGAATGTGCAGCATAGATGCGGTGTATCTTGAAATAAACCCCAAAACTGCAAGGGCGGAAAAAATTAAAAAAATCAAAGAGGAAATAGAAATATAAAAGTAGGGATGAGAAATGAGAAATGAGATTTGATCAAAAAAATCTTAACTTGTTCCCAATTCCCTACCCCCCCATCCCTCAATTGAAAGGAGGTGAAAAAATGACAAAAGCAGAATTAATTGAAAAAATAGCCGCAGCCTGCGAAACCCCGAAAACCACTGCCGATAAAATGGTTGAGTGTTTCGTCGAGACTGTTACCAAAACCCTGAAATCAGGCGGCGAAGTTACTTTAACCGGATTCGGAACCTTCTCGGCAAAAAAAAGAGCTGCCAGAATGGGCGTGAACCCCAAAAAACCGGGCGAAAAAATTCAAATTCCGGCCATGGTTGTTCCAAAATTTAAGGCCGGCAAATCGTTAAAAGATGCTTTAAGATAAAATTATTCTACTTTCGAAAGTAAGCGATAAAAAAAGCGGGATGTTTAAACCCCGCTTTTTGTTATTTATATTTTATATTAATGCTTCTATTATCTGCTTACGGAAATTACCGCCGAAAGTTCAGGATCGCAGGCCCCAACTTCTATTCTTCCATTGGTCGATTTATTGAGATAATAGTCGGTTGTACTGGCCGAACCAGAAAGCGGATCATACGGAATACTTGATAAATAAGTGTCAACCAAATTTCCGGTCAAATCAAGGCAGGCTGCTACTGTGGTTTTTGCCGTGCAGCCGGTGTTGCAGCCGCTTCCAGCGGTTCCAAGCTGTTGGGATGTACCAGGAACGTAATCAATCCCAGCCGGTAAAGTTCCAGTATGATCGACTGTGTATTCAAGAACCCCTTCCAGGATTGATGAAACATCAGTCCAGCGGCGGGCGTTTCTTGCCTCGGAAAACCTCTTGGCTGGGTCAACCGCGATAAAAATCGCCGAAGCCAAAAAAGCAATGATTCCGATAACGATTAAAAGCTCGATCAGGGTAAAGCCTCTTTGTTTTTTCATAGTTTCTTGGGTTATTATTATTTATTTAATAATAGCATAAAAAAAACTTTTGTCAAATTCCGGACTACTCGTCTAATTCCTCCGCTATTCTTTAAAATTTATTTCAATCGTCGTCTCGCCGGAAGCCGCCTTGACCACGGCTGACAAATGGCTGACCCTCCA
>CAYZNO010000045.1:0-5984 GCA_964479685.1 uncultured Gammaproteobacteria bacterium | reverse complement strand
GTCGCGTAGCACATGAGCCTCGTCGCGACCCAAAGCCCCAAGATCTGGACCAGGCCGAAAACAACCAATTCCTGAAACAATAATTTGCCTTTAAAAGTCGGTGAAGTTGGCATGACGTTGGTCTTTAATCTTAAATCTCAAATATATTATACCACTTTTTATAAACCCTGGAAAACGGTATAATGAGTTCATGGTTCATGGTTAATAGTTCATAGTTTTTATGTTTAATTTCGAGAAATTAGAGGTTTATCGTGAGTCGCTGGCCGTGGTCGATGAAGTTTACCGTCTGACGAACAATTTCCCGAAAGAAGAGCTGTTTTCTCTAACCAGTCAGTTGCGCCGTGCCACCACCTCGATTACCCTGAATATCGCCGAGGGAAGCGGACGCGGCAAAAAAGAATTCAGCCATTTTCTGAATATGGCCCGTACTTCTTGCTACGAGTGCGCCTCGATACTCGAAATCGCTAAAAGAAGAAATTACATCCAACCAAACGACCATCAAAATTTTTATTTTAAAATAACTTCCTTGGTTAAAATGATAAATGGTCTCAGGTCATATCTTAATCAATCTTCAATGAACCATGGACAATGAACTATGAACCAATTTCTCAACCGCCAAGATGCCGGACAAAAATTGGCCCAAGTCCTAAAACGATATAAAAATGCGACGAACACTATTATTCTGGCGCTTCCGCGGGGCGGAGTAGTCACGGGTTTTGAAGTGGCAAAAACTTTGAATTTACCACTTGATATCGTCGTCCCCCGTAAGATCGGCGCGCCAGAAAACCCCGAATTCGCCATCGGCGCCATCACCGAAACCGGTGAGGGAATTTTTGATGAAACAACTATTGCTACCTACGGCATTACCCGGAGTTATTTAGATAATGAAATCGCCAAAGAAAAAATTGAAGCCGAGCGGCGATTAAAGTTATATCGCGGCTTTCGTCCGCCGTTGAATCTCACAAATAAAACCGTGATTATCGTCGACGACGGCCTGGCCACGGGACTCACAATGCGGGCAGCCATTACCACTGTAAAAAAAATGGGCGCGGCAAAAATTATTGTGGCAATTCCCGTCACCCCACCCGACACAGCTGAATTAATAAAAAAAGAAGCGGATGAAATTTTTTATTTGGACGCGCCGCCACTCTTTGGCGCTGTTGGCGCATTTTATGAAGAATTTGCCCAGACCACGGACGAAGAAGTAATTGATTTATTAAAAAAATCCGAAAATTTTGGGAAATAAAATTTTTGTATGTTACTTTTCTCTACAAACACCAACCCAGAACTTGCACGCCGCTTTGCAAAAATCGCCAATCTCAAACCCGGTAAACTTGAAATTAAAAATTTTTCCGATGGCGAACTTTATGTCCGACCAATAGA
The DNA here is from genome assembly GCA_964479685.1 of uncultured Gammaproteobacteria bacterium. Classification (GTDB taxonomy): domain Bacteria; phylum Patescibacteriota; class Patescibacteriia; order XYB2-FULL-38-15; family XYB2-FULL-38-15; genus JBGSRW01. Next base: position 4,601 of record CAYZNO010000045.1, on the reverse strand, counting down.
TAAAGTCCGCGAGCAAACCGTTTGTGTGTTAGGTTCCACCATGCCGCCATCAGATAATTTAGTAAAACTTTTAATTTTACTTAGCGCTCTAAAAACTGCCGGCGCCAAAAAAATAAATCTAATCATCCCCTACTTTGGTTACGCCCGACAAGATTACATTGACAAACCAAACTCTCCGCTCACCATGAAATTGATGGCTGAAATAATTTCTACTGCCGGGCCAGACAAGATATTTATTTTTAATATCCACGACGCCAAGGATTTAAAATATTTCAAAAAACCGGTCGTTCATCTCTCCGCTTTCACGCTTTTTGTAGAATATTTTAAAAAAATAAATCTCAAAAATATCCTAATTTTCTCTCCCGATAACGGCGGCATTGGTCGCGCTCGCGATTTCGCCGAGCTTTACGGCATAAAAAATCTGTCCGGCCCGGTTGGTTATTGTGAAAAACACAGACCAAAACCAAACGTGGCGGTTGTAACATTGCCGACGAAGTTTAATGTGCGAGGAAAAAATATAATTTTAGTTGATGATATGATTGATACGGCAGGAACACTCCTTGGCGCGGTCGAGGCATTACATAAAGCCGGCGCGCAAACTATCTACGCCGCCGCAACGCATGGTGTCCTCTCCGGCCCGGCCATCGCGAGATTAAAAAACGCTCCGCTAAAAATAATTTTAATCACCGACACTTACCCCCTCCCGCCAAAAAAGAAACTCAAAAAAATAAAAATAATTTCCGTCGCCCCGATTCTTAAAAAACAAATCTAAAAATACAAATCACGTTTTCCTTTTTCTATCAAAGCAAGTTTTTCTTTTAACTTTTGACGCACATTCGCGTCTTTTATTTTTTTGATCTCTCTTTCAATTACCTCTTCTCCGGCCTCACGCGTTTCGGACGTTGCGTAATCCAATAGATATTCCTTAAAAGTTGAGATAGCGTTTGGCTGGCAAAAATTCTGGATCGTGCCAGCCTTGGCGTATTTCATGAAGTCGTCGCCGGTCCGGCCGCTACGGTAACAGGCCGTACAAAAACTCGGCAAATACCCAATTTTACAAACATCATAAACAATTTCGTCCAAAGTTCGATGATCGCTCAAATTAAATTGCGCCACCTCCTCTTGTTTATTTTTGTTATACCCTCCCGGAGTGGTGCGCGAGCCGGCGCTTGTTTGTGAAATTCCTATTTCAAACGCCCGGCGCCTTATCTCCGGCGATTCGCGGGTTGACATTATCATCCCGGTGTACGGCACAGCCAATCTTAAAATCGCCACAAGTTTCAAAAAATCTTTATCATTCACATTATATTCTGACTTAAAATCCACGGTTGGAGCGGATTGAAAACGCGGAACGGAAATCGTGTGAGGGCCGACGCCGAAAGTTTTTTCCATGTAGTTCGCGTGCGCCGCCAAACTCAAAACTTCAAACCGCCAGTCGTAAAGGCCAAACAAAACCCCAATTCCCAAATCATCGATTCCGGCCTGAAAGGCCTTATCCATTGCGCTAATTTGTCGGTCATAGTCTGCTTTTGGGCCACAATGCAATTTTTCATAAGTCGGCCGATGGTAGGTCTCTTGAAAAAGTTGATAAGTACCAATTCCCGCTTGTTTTAATTTTTTGTAATTTTCTACGCTCGTCGCGGCGATGTTTATATTGACCCTTCTGATTGAACCGCGCCCCTTTTTGGTGGCGTAAATCGTTTTAATCACATCTGTCACATAATCGATTGGATTCTCTTTTGGATCTTCGCCAAATTCCAAAAGCAGCCGTTTGTGTCCCATGTCTTCCAGGATTTCCACTTGCTGCCGCACTTCGTCCAAAAATAATTTTTTCCGCGGCGCCGTGTTTCGGCGATGAAAACCGCAATATTCGCAATCATTAACGCAAAAACTTGAAACATAAAGCGGAGCAAACAAAACCAATCGCGGCCCGTAAATCGCCATTTTTATTTCATGCGCCACCATCTGCATTTCTTGTATCAGTTTTTCATCGTCAATATTCACCAAAACACCCACTTCTTCCAAACCTAAACTTTTTATTTTTTTTGCTTTTTCAATAATTTCTTCAAAACGGTCTCGGCTCGCGTTTTTTGTCTTTTCCAAAATATCAAAAATTTTTTCTTGACTAATTATTTCCATAATCAAATATATTTTTTAAATTCTCTTTCTAGCATTTCCCAACTTTCTTTTCCCTTATACAAAGAAAAATATTCCAAATCCTTATCACGACCATGAAATTTATTCGGATAAATTTTGTATTTGCTCCGATATTTTACCGGCGTTAAATTAAACATCAAAGAATTCCCTCCGCCCTGCAATCCCATTTTTCGCGCGTTTTGCGGATCAAGCGTTTCAAACGCTGTCGTCACCGGAATACGCGCTTTTGGCATTACAAATCGCGAGACGGCGATCATTTTTAGAGATAATTCCACGTCACCACGTGGTTTGCCAGAGAGCGGAGTATTATCACAAGGCACGAACGGCCCCGTTGAAACCATACCCACGCCCAACCTTTTCATCATCAAAATGTCGTCGGCCAAATCTTCTATTGTTTGTCCCGGCAGGCCAATGATCGGACCAGAAGAAATGTAATAGCCAATTTTTTTCAATTCTTCTAAAAGCTTAAGTCGATTTTCAAATCCGCCCTTCAGAGTACCCCCCGGATGCAACTTTTCATACAATTTTTGATTTGAAGTCTCAAATCTGAAAAGAACGCCATTTGCCCCCGCCTCTTTCATTTTCTTGTAGCAATCAACACTTCTCTCGCCAACACTCATAAAAATAAAACATCGGCACTTTTCCTTAATTTTTTTCACAATGTCCACGAGCATTTTGTCGGTATACCACCTATCCACGCCCGACTGGAGAACAAGCATTTTGTAACCAATTTTATTAACCGCTCCATCCGCAACATTGATAATTTCCGGAATGCTCATTCTATAACGGCTGACGGTTTCGTTGTCGCGCCTCAAGCCGCAATAAAAACAATTATTCGTACAGTTATTTGAAAATTCAATGATCGCGTGCAAACAAATAAAATCTTTTAAATTTTCTTTCCGCACTGCGTCCGCCTCGGAGAACAGTGCCTCTTTTTCTTGCTCTTTGGTTTTCAGTAAATAAACAATTTCTTCTTTAGTTAAATTTCTTAACTGAGAGGCTTGCAAAACATCTTTAAATAATTGACTGACATTTTTGACATCGGTTATTTTTTGCCCGCTAAGCAATTCCAAAATTTCTTCCGCGTCGCGCGCTTTAATTTTTTTGACTGCTAAATCGGTCGTGGAAAGCAACCAATCCCCCACTTGCACATTAGAAAGCAAACCAATATTAATTTGCCTTACTCCGCTTGGTGTTTTGAGTAAGGCTTTTTGTTCTTTAATTTCTATTACTTTACCTGGAATTGTTAGACACATAAAACAGCGACTTCTGTTACCAAATTTAACCTTTCATTATCAAAAATTGTAAAACTAGTGTCGCACAAAGAGACAAGCAGCCCATGATAGTTAATCCCTGCTTCCCCCACATTGCTCCAAAAATAAAAAAAATTGCCGTCAAAACGGGGAAAATCGCAACCCCACAAATATCACGAAATTTTTTCTGATTCATTTTTATTAAATTAAATTTTTTATATCGCGCCGCGGATATCTTTTATTTGATCCCAAGAAAAAACCGGGCCATCAGTGCAGACAAAAAAACTGCCGACCGCGCAATGGTTGCAAACGCCGACTCCGCAATGCATCCGCCGCTCAAGCGACATAAAAATATCTTCATCGCGGAAGCCGGCTTTTTTTAATTTTTCCAAAACGAATTTATACATTACCGGCGGGCCGCACAAAAATGCAACCGGATTTTCGGCGAGCGGTGCTTTTTCAAATAAAACCGTCACCAACCCTTGAATTACCGGACAGGATAATTTAAATTTATCGGTCGGTTTGTCAAGACACAGATGAAAATCAATATCATTTTTCATCCATAAATCGTACTCGTTGCGGAAAAGTAAGTCATCTTCAGCTCTCGCTCCGTAAAAAATCTGGACTTTTTTATATTCTTTTCGGTTTTTCACAATCTCAAAAATCGCCGTCCGGACCGTTTCAAGTCCAAGCCCGCCAACCACGATCAAAAGATTTCTCTTTCTGGCCATTTCTAAAGGAAATTGCCGGCCATACGGACCGCGCACGCCGACCCTATCCCCCGCCTTTAAGTTATGCATCGCCGAGGTTACTGTTCCGACATTTCTCGCGCAAACCTGAAATTTATTTTTTACTGCCGCGTCGGAACAAAGACAAAACGGCGCCTCGCCAAACCCGGGCAGAGAAATTTCCACGAACTGTCCCGATTGGTATTTGAAATTTTTCGGCGCCTCAAAAGTAAATAATTTTGAATTCGAACCTTCGCCCTCGACTTTCAAAATCTTTACTGTTTGCGGCGCGTATTGATTTTTCATAATGAATCCAGCACTTTAAATATGTTTATCCCGACCGGACATACTTTTGCGCAACGACCACAACCAACGCAGCCCATGATCTGCAATTGATCGGGGATTCTGACAAATTTATGATAATACCAGAAATGAATTCGCTCGGCCGTAGTCTTTAAAAATT